>JBJTQD010000042.1:0-1733 GCA_046075445.1 Planctomycetota bacterium | reverse complement strand
ACTGGTCGAGCCGCGGCAGCGGAGTGAGCTATCAAAAATCGAGTCAAAAATTGGCAAGTCGCTCCTCGCTGATCCGCTCCAGCCGTGGATCGACGAGCAGGCTGAAACGCAACATGGCGTCAAGCTGAACGCGGCACCAAAGAAAAAGTATCGCCGAGCCCTGTAGTTTCCTGTGGCTGGTTTTGCATCGTATCAAAGCATTGATTAACGCTGCATTCGAGGATGAGGATGGTGCCACTGTAGGCTGAAGCCACTGGCGCGAACTCGTTGAGCGGAATCGACTTGGAGAGAGGGAGCATGCCGACTCAGGTTCCGCTGATTGATGATCCCGAACTGGACGATTGGCTGATCAGTGTCGGGATCGCCGATCGGACGCGTGGTGCCCTCAATTTGCGGCATCTGGCCAATAGCGGCATGACGGTCGATCTCTTTGCCAGCTTGCTTGAGCAGTTGGAGCGTCATCTGGGAAGCGTAAGTGACCCGGACATGGCGCTGAACAATCTCGAGCGATTCTTCGACGCGGCCCGCAGTCCGCTCGCGACGGCCGCACTGTTCGACCGGGATCCGACGGGGATCCCGATCCTCCTGAAGCTTTTTTCGACGAGTCAGTACCTCGCGGACTTGCTAATCCGGGATACCGAGGCCTACGACTTTCTGCGGATGACTGAGGGCCTGCCGCACGCGCCGGAGGTGCTGCTGGATGACTTGTCCAGTGAGTTGCGGAGCGCGCAGGACTTGAGTCAGGCGATGGTCGTGATTCGGCGGTTTAAGCACCGGGAAACCTTGCGAATTGCTTTTGGCGATTTGATCGCCGAGCAGAGATTGCCCGTTGTCGCCGAGCAAATTTCATTTGTCGCAGATGCGATTTGTCAGGGTGCTTGGCAATTCTGCGATCGTCTGCTCGAGAAGAAGTTCGGTGTGCCGCAAAATGAAGCTGGTGAGCGCATTGCCTTTTCTATACTGGCAATGGGGAAGCTGGGCGGCAGTGAATTGAATTACTCGAGCGACATCGACTTGGTGATGGCCTTTGGCGAGCACGGATACTGTGCGACTGCCAAGAGTCGATCGGCTTTGGAGTACTTCGAGGAATTGACGCGGATGTTCCTGAAGTTGCTCGGAGAGAATACTTCGCTTGGTTTTGCTTATCGCGTTGACCTCCGTTTGCGGCCGGACGGAAAGAAGGGGCGGCTTTGTAACACCTTGGACAGCTTGCTCAGTTATTACGAGTTACATGGTCGACCTTGGGAGCGGCAGGCGTTGCTGAAGGCACGGCCCGTTGCCGGAGATTTGGAATTTGGCCAGCGAATTTTGCAGCGCCTCGAGCCATGGATCTACTCGCGACACTTAAGTCGATTCGAGATTGGCGAAGTGAAATCGCTGAAGCGGCAAATCGAGAAGCGTGCGTTGGTCGAGGGGATGGAGCGACGCGACATCAAAACGGGTCACGGTGGCATTCGGGATATCGAGTTCACGATCCAATTCTTGCAACTGCTCAACGGCGGCGGCCTGCCCTCGGTAAGGACGCAGAATACGCTGCGGGCGATTGAGCAATTGCAAAACGCCGGGATTTTAACGCTGCAGGAAGAAGCTCTTTTGTCGCAGAATTACGTTTGGCTGCGGAAACTCGAACATCGGCTGCAAATCATGTTTGACCTGCAGACGCATGCGTTGCCCGAGACTGAGCTGGAGCTGAAGAAGATCTCGGTCCGAATGGGGTACAGCGAGATTCCCGG
>JBJTQD010000041.1:0-2515 GCA_046075445.1 Planctomycetota bacterium | reverse complement strand
GGCAAGCCACTGCTGAATCGCCTTGGCGATGAATTCCGGGCCATTGTCGCTGCGAATGTGTTCAGGCACGCCGTAGATGGTAAAGAGCTCAGCCAGGCGATTAATCACATCCTCGCTGGTCTTGTTTCGTGAGACGTCCAGGGTGATGCAGCGCCGCGTGTGCTCATCAACGATGGAGAGCCACTTCAGCGATTGCCCCTTGGCTGTTCGGTCGAAAATAAAGTCCCAGCACCAGACATGGTTCATGCGCTGGGCTTTAAACCCGGTGCAGGAATTCTTCGACACTCCCCGGGACCGCTTTTTCTTTGGTTTTTGCCGCACTTTCAGTCCTTCCGTTCGCCAGATTCGATGCACTCTTTTGAAACTCACTTTGAAACCTTCCAGTCGCAGCAGACGCGTCATCTGCCGGTAACCGAAGCGGGGCCGTTGCCGAGCCAGTTCATGCAATCGCTTGCGAATCTGCTCGGTATCACTCCTCGTCCGCCGCTTGTAGCGGACGCAATTGCGGGTAAATCCGACACCGCGACAGGCCCGACGCTCAGAAACCGTAAACTTGCCTCACAGACGTTTTACCGTCTGCCGCCTCTGGGTCGGGCTCAGTCGTTTCCCCGGAGCGCCTCTTTGAGCATAGCCTTGTCTAGTTCCGCGTCGGCCAGAAGTCGCTTGAGGCGAGCATTCTCGCCCTCCAGCTCTTTCAGTCGTTTGGCTTCCTCGCTCTTCATGCCCCCATACTGGCTTCGCCAGCGGGCCAAGGTCGCTTCACTGACCTCCAGTACTTTCAGAACTTCTTCCAGGCTCTTGCCCGTGTTCAGCATCACATCTGCATCCCGAAGCTTCTTCACAATCTGCTCCGGTGCATGCCGTTTTCGTTTCTTCTTCATTTCAGAGTCTCCTTGCCCGGCTTCGGGCTCTAGACTCTCAAAACATCTGGACTAGTTTTTGGGGAGCACTCCACCGGTACATAACAGAGCCGTTTTGGGCGATTCGCTTCATATTCGCGCCTCGTCTCGAGGGGAGCCAATTGCCGGCTAAACTTTCAGTACGGTTGTCTCACTTGAGCGATCTAAAACCGTTCGGTGTGAGTTCGACCCAGTATGCCGGTAAGTTATTCGGATGCATCAGGATATTTTTCGGCAAATTGAAGACGGACCAAGTTTCCTCGACGGGAATAGTCTGCCGGTCAATTGCCTGTTGAAGAGACTCTCCATCGCGGCGAAAAACCAGGGGCATCGCTTCTCCAGAAATTTGCTGTACAGCCCAGCAGACAACACCTTGCCGGAGCAGTGCCAATGTCCTGTAGATTTTTGTTTCGACAGCCGTTTCGCCATTTCCTCGGGCTCCGGGCAAGCCTCCGATTGACCGGAAACCAAGTTCAGTCTTCTCGACTTCGAGGTTGATCTGGAACTCATCAGACGCAGTTGGGTCAATGATGATTCCCCTCTCTTCCAGTAATTGGGTGACATGTTTAACCGCTGCCTGTTTTTCGGATTCATTCGCTTTGAAATCAACAGTCAGCTTCACTTTATCGCCTGATTTAAGCAGGACGCCCCGATCCAAATCTTTCGGTAGGTTGCTTCGGCATTGCTCAATCAAATCGGCAATCTCAACAGCGCCGGGCATTTGAAAAATCTCGAACACATTACTCGAGTCTTTTTTGTTTGCGAGTGATCTGGCCTGCATGGTCATCAGGCTCCGTTGAGAGCGGCTTCGGTCGGTTATTCCGAGCATCGTGATGCGACTTGTCAAGTCGACGTAAAGACGATTGCTGCCATATTCGAGGCAAACCGTCCGGTCGTCATACCAGCTCAACTCCACGCCTAATGAGGAAATCGGACAGTAAAACTCATCGAGCTGTTCGCCTTCTGGGTCTGTGATGACAAGTTTTGCCAATTCCCAGCGAGCGATGCGAGTTCCATCCGGTGAGAGCTTTCCCGACGAGACGAGGGTTCCGTTGACTTCACCCAGCAATTCACCTGATTTCGTATCAATCAGGTAATCTTTGGAAAATTTAAGACTGGCAAGTATTTGACTTCTATCTTGGGAAAGCTGAATTCGCTCACTTTTTCCGACGTACAGTAGTCTCAGAGGGTCAAGTTGCCAAACACTGAATTCACCATCTGTGCCATAACTTAAAAATCTTCCTTCGCCGAGAAACTCGTAACCGATACCCCTAATCGAGAAGATGGACTGATTTTCTCTTGGGACCAGCCGGTCCTTTTCAATCGAGTAGACGGTGACTGCGTTGACGAGCTCTGTCTTCGGTAATTCCGGTTTAGGCGGAGCACCAGGTTCGGTTGCCGAATTGTTTGCTTTCATTTGGGAGTCGATATGCTGGCGAATCCCGTCAATTAAGTTAGTCAGCCTTTTTTCCTCTTGGGAGTCACCCGCCGCGATGATTGTGTTGAGCCGTCCACGTAGCCGTACAATTTCCTCTTCAAGTAAGTCTACAGTCCTCTTTTGATCAGCTATGGCAACCTCTTCCCTGAGGACGAGGATTTCCCCGAAGATGAACATG
>JBJTQD010000040.1:0-1146 GCA_046075445.1 Planctomycetota bacterium | reverse complement strand
CGGACTGATTGGACTTCAAAGACATTCGAATGCTTCCTTCCAAAAAAGGTTGGAGCGGCGTGGGAAACGCCTGAAGCACCCGGCAACCAGCAACAGCGCAAGAAAAACCCCTCGAAGAGCGAGGGGCGGACTCGTCGTTGGATTGCTCCATAACGGGCCGCATCGTTTCGAACCGCGAACAAGCCGCAATTCGAATGGCTGTAGCACCTTGGCCGACGGGGGCCAGGTTGCCGGGCGGTCACAGGGCCAAAACCCTACCGCCACTCTTGATGCAAAAACTATGCGAGAAACACTCGCACTAACTTTCAAAAGCTTATCACGAAAAACCAGAACGGCAAGTGAATTGCTCGCTCCAATCCTTCATGTATCTATTCGCAGCTCAATCCGAAATGTTTCCCTTACCAGCAAATTTTTTTCGAAGTTTCTCGCGGAGAACCAAAAACAGGCAAATCTGGCCAATATCGGCGACTCTGACAGATCAACTCTAAACCTTCGAACAACCGGGACCAGCCAAACGACTTCGGCCTTCACCAATCTTGCTAACTTCAATTTTCGTCGAAATTCTCTCATTCAATGCAGAAACGTGAGAAATCAAACCGATCAACTTGCCCGTCTGCCGCAAGTCGGCAAGCGCACTTAAGGCCGTCTCCAGAGTCGCCTCATCCAGCGTTCCGAATCCCTCATCAAGAAATAAGGAGTCGACTCGCACGCGACCACTCGCCATCTGCGACAACCCTAACGCCAGGGCCAAGCTGTTCAGAAAACTTTCACCGCCAGACAGATTCCTTGTGGGACGCACTTCTCCCGCTTGGTCGTTGTCCCGCACGCAAAGCTCAAGCGGGTCCTCTGAATCTGGAACGAGTTCGTATCGCTCGGTCATCTTGCTCAATTGCTGGTTCGCGTGGCCAATCAATCTTTCAAAAGTGATTGCCTGCGCGAAATTGCGGAATTTCTTACCATCACTCGAGCCAATCAGTTCATGTAGCCTCTGCCAGCGCTCACACTCGAGTTTCTGCCGGACCAACTCTTCCTGCAATGCCGAGGCCTGTCCAGATCTCTGCTCGTTGGCTTGCAAGACCTGTTGCCGCGCTCCCTTCTGTTGATTGAGCTCCCCAAGTTCCGTTTTGTGGTCGGCTAGTCGTCGCT
>JBJTQD010000039.1:0-2465 GCA_046075445.1 Planctomycetota bacterium | reverse complement strand
CGAAGAAACTGTTCGCCACCGCTCGAGCTTTCGAAGAAGGTGGATCGCTGACCATCGTCGGTACCGCTCTGATCGATACCGGCAGCCGAATGGACGAATTGATCTTTCAAGAGTTCAAAGGCACGGGCAACATGGAACTGGTGCTCGATCGAAAATTGGCTGACCGGCGCGTTTGGCCGGCAATCGATATTTCCCAGTCCGGTACTCGGCGCGAGGAATTGCTCCTCTCGCCGGAAACGCTCCACGCAGTCACCATGCTGCGGCGTACGCTCACCTCGATGCATCACGTCGAGGCAATGGAACAGCTGACCAAACAGCTAGGCCGGTTCAAAACCAATGCCGAGTTCATTGCGCTAATCAGCGGCAAGATGGCACACGACTAAAGGTGTGAGTGGGAACACGGAATAAGCTCCCGCGCGACTTGTTCGGCGTAGGTCTCCGGACCCCGCCGATTCCTTGAACTTTGGTCTTCATCAAGCGAAGTTTCCGCCCGCATTGTTGGCGTGGGACTTTCGGGACGGTTGTGACTCCTCGGAAGAAAACATCCGATGAGCGAACGGCACTTGCGTAGGCCCGCGGGATCTTGCACAGGGAGGCAGGGCCGTGAGCCCCGCGCCGAGCACTTGCGTTTCAATCTCAGCGGCCCTCGCGGGCGGCTCGCTGCGCGGGCGTTTACTCTTCTGGGAACCAGTACTTCCATCCTATGTAGGTCACGGTTAGGAGCGCACCTCCCATGCCCCAGACCAAACCGCCCGCAGTCCCAACAACGGCAGAGTCGAATTCCAATCCCTCGATGCCCATCGCCCAGCCAAACAGCAAACCAATCAAGCCGAAGAATAGGCTGACCAAGATAAAGGTCAGGAGACCAGCGAGTCCGGTCAGAAGGACGACTAGCAGTGAACCGGCCAACGATTGAAATCGCTGCATGACGCTCCACGGTTGCCCCATGCGGCGTTGGCGGTCGGCGAGTACCGTCGTGCGAATGAGGGCAGGAGCAACGAGGAGAGTCGAGGCGAGCGCCGCCAAGCGATTCCACTCGTAGATGCCAAGGAACATTCCGATACAGGTCAGCATCACGAGCAGGGCAAACAGCGAAAACCCACCGCCAGTCGATGACTGAACGTGGCGGTGAGGTTGCGGGGAATCAGCAGCATATCCGGGTACGCGCTGCGGTTCTGTTTGGCTCATGTTTCCGAAGAAAATTGGTCTAGCTCGTTTCGAATCCGAATCGCCTGGCGGCCGGATCGAAACTCTGAATTCTGACGAATGGCTGCCTAAACGGAGGCCGCCACGTCATCCTACTCGGACCGGCAGTGATGAAAAAGCCGCTAGAACCGGCCACGGCCCAACAAGAATTGACTTGAGATTCACTCGCCTGCCGCAACGCCTCAAATCGATGCCTCGCACCTCATGGCTAGGGGTTGGACTTACCAAGAGGGGGTCGGAATACTAAACTGAACAACATCTGGAAAACAACCGATTTGGGTCTTCGTGGCCCCGATCGACCCGGAGGGTAGGCGAATGGCTAGCGGCTTCATTGGAAATGAAGTGCCGGGTAACCGGTTGCGGGTTCGAGTCCCGTGCCCTCCGCTTTGAACCCCGTGGAAACACGGGGTTTTTTTGTGCGCCGCGGCAACTGCGAACGTGAATCGCCTTGGCTGGCTTTCACAATCAACAAAACTGTCCGGCCACATCGAGGCGCATCTTGGCAACTCGCCAAGCTTTGAGATTTGCCCGGCTATTGGGCTTTATCATTGGGATTTCCAATTGACTTTGGCCTGCCGATTTCCGGGCTGAGCAGCGAGTCGTCAGGGTTTGCCGGTCGTAGGGGTGAGTGAGAATGCCCTTCTGGACCGGAGCGGCCTTTTGCCCCGAATAGAGTGGGCTGGAAAATCGCTGCACTCGATACTACCGGAGGATACCCCCAGATCGAGTTTTCGAGACGAACGCGATGGATCGCGAACCCGCCCGCCAAAACCCTAAACCGCAACTGACCCGGCGACAGGTCCTTGCACTTGGATTGGCAGGCGCCGCCACAGGTTTCGCAAACCGCAAAGTCAACGCCGATGAGCCAATCGGAGCAGGTTCCGCCGTCAAACGGCTGGTCAAGCCTGAAGCTGAACTGCGCGAGCGGGCGATCTGCGATTATCGCCAGAGCATGCAGCAATTCGGCGGCAGCCTTTCGAGTCCGATCGACCGCCTGCTGTGCGCCGAGCCCAACTCGGCTCCCTGGATGTATGACATCGTCGTGATTGGCTCTGGGTATGGAGCCAGCATCTGCGCCGCGCGACTTGCTTCGAAACTGCGTCCCGGAAAGAAACTCTGCATGCTCGAGCGGGGCAAGGAGTGGGTCCCCGGGACTTTTCCCAGCAGATTACCCAAACTGGTCGACGAGTCCATCCGCAACGTGTTTGGAAAAGACAAACGGAGCGTGAGGAATCCGCTGGGGCTGATCGACCTCCGTC
>JBJTQD010000038.1:0-4036 GCA_046075445.1 Planctomycetota bacterium | reverse complement strand
CAATTCTTCAAGCAAGCGACCGCGCCGCGCGAATTTTTTCTTTCTCCCCCTCGCCCCCTTGGGGGAGAGGGGGCCGGGGGGTGAGGGGGTTGAAGCCTAGATCCCGCCCAACTCTCAAGCAACCTCAGCCCAATTCAATCGCTCACGTCATCCAGTTCGCTCTCAAACGTTCTTCCAACTCCGCGTCTTCGCGCTCTCCAGCACCGCGTCGCAAACTCGCTGAGTCTCCAGCGCATCGCGGAACGTGGGGCCGACCGGCTTGCCTTCAGCCACACCTTGTAGGAAGTCGGCGACCTGATGCACAAAACTGTGCTCGTATCCAATCTGCAGACCGGGCACCCACCAGTGATCCATATAAGGATGCTCGCCGCCGTTATCAGTCACGTGGATGCTGCGCCAGCCGCGGACGATCCCGTCATCGCGATGATCGAAATACTCCAGCCGATGCAGGTCGTGCAGGTCCCAGCGAATGGATGCTTTCTCTCCATTGATTTCCAGCGTGTAGAGCGCCTTGTGGCCGCGGGCGTAGCGAGTCGATTCAAACAGGCCCAGCGAGCCATTCTGGAAATGACAGAGGAAAGCGCAAGCGTCGTCAATTCCCACCGGCTCGACCTTGCCAGTTGCAGTGTGGGTTCGCTCCTTGATAAACGTCTCGGTCATCGCCGAAACGTCCGCGATACTGCCGTTCAGCCACAGCGCCGTGTCGATGCAGTGAGCCAGCAAGTCGCCGGTAACGCCCGAGCCGGCAGCAGCTGCGTCGAGCCGCCAAAGGCCATTTCCACCTTGGGGCAGGTCGGTCGAGATCGTCCAGTCTTGCAGGAAGTTGGCTCGGTAGTGGAAGATTTTTCCGAGTTTGCCTTGGTCGATCAGCTTCTTGGCCAGCGTCACTGCGGGCACTCGGCGGTAGTTGTACCAGACAATGTTCGGGACGCCCGCTTTCTCAACCGCAGCGACCATTTCTTCGCCCTCGGCCGTGCTCATTGCCAGCGGCTTCTCGCAAAGGATCATCTTGCCCGCTTTGGCTGCGGCAATGGAAATCTCTTTGTGCAGATTGTTTGGCACGCAGATATCGACTGCATCGATATCGTCACGAGCGATCAGCTTGCGCCAATCCGTCTCAACCGACTCGTATCCCCAGTTCTCAGCAAACGCGGTGATTGCTTCCAGATTCCGCGCACAAGCGGCCTTCAGCACGGGCCGATAGGCGAGCTTGAAAAAGTGATTGACTTTGGCGTAGGCGTTCGAGTGGGCTCGGCCCATGAAGCCGTAGCCAATCATTCCGACGCGCAATTCTTTCTGAGACATGGTCAGCTCTCAATTCCGGATAGGGCTTGGTCAAACCAAAGATTCTGAACCGGAATCAAACAGATCGCAAGCAGCCGATTCCGATTTTCAATCGAGGTCAACAGCCTCTAGTTCCCGCCCCGCGTTGCGCTTGTACATCGCGATTTCGCTCGTGACGATTATCTTCCGGCAAGCGGCAGATCAAATCTGCCTCGGCTCGCCGAAGAAACTGGTCCGCAGGTCGGCTCGCTCGCGATCGATCTGCTCAAGCGTCGCTCCCAGGCCAGTCAGGATCGCTTCGGTCATCGCCATCGCCATCTCGCCCTCGTCGGCGTAGACCTCGCGAGCTCCCGCTCTCAGATACTGCGGCCGTTCGCGGAGGTAGGGCACGCGAACGAAAATATTCAGTTCAGGATTGAGCTCTTTAGCTGTCTGCACGATGTGGATTCCCCGCTCGGTTGAGGATGAGCTGAGGATCAGCGTCTGCGCGGTCTTGACTCCGGCCTTCACCAAAGTGTCGCGATGCGTGGCATCGCCGTAGACCGCGGGCTGCCCTGCTGCTCTCAAGTTTTCGAACGTATCCAGATTCATCTCGATGATCGTTGGGATGATCGAGTTGCGGCGCAGCAGATTGGACATCGTCTGCCCGACAGGTCCATATCCAATCACCACGGCATGGTTCAATTGTTCGCTGGCATCGCTGACCGGCTCGCTGGATGGCGCTTGCAGTGTCCGCTCACGCCGCCCCAGCCAAGAGTTTGGATCCGCCAGGCACCAGTCGCTCAGCGGTCGCGCCAATCGATACAGCAGCGGGTTCAGCGAAATCGAAATGATGGCAACCGCAATCACTGTGTTGACCACATCCTCGTTGAATACTTTCAGCGACAGGCCGAGCGTGGCGAGGATAAACGAGAATTCCCCGATTTGAGCCAGGGCCAAAGCCAGCCCGATGCAGACCCGCAGCGGCAAGCGTCGCCACATCCCACAGGCGAAGACAATCGTCGGCGTGCCAATCAAGACGATCCCGAGTGTCCACAGCACAAAGCCCGGACGCTGAAGAAGAAAGCCAGGGTCAAACAAAATTCCCACTGAGACAAAAAACAACACGGCAAACGCATCCCGCATCGGCAAGGCTTCCGTCGCGGCTCGGACGCTGAAGTCGCTGCGGGCGACAACCATCCCCGAAAGAAACGCACCCAACGCCAAGGAGACGCCGAAGAGGATCGCGGAGACCACTGCGATCCCAATCGCCAGTACCAGTACGGTTAAAGTAAACAACTCTCGCGACCGAGTCTGGGCAATGTATCGCAGCAGCCCCGGGATCAGTTTGCCGCCAATCAAAATCATTCCAGCAATCACAGCGGAGATTTTCAGAATCGCCAGCCCCGCAATTCTCGCCAGCACCCACCAGCTCACCTCTTCGCCAGAAAAGACAGAAGGCAGCAACACCAACTCCACTACTGCGATAATGTCCTGCACAATCAACCAACCAAGCCCGATGTGTCCGGTCATCGTGTGCAAATGTTTGGCGTCGGAAAGCACCCGGGTCAGCACCACGGTACTGGCAAAGGAAATTGTCAGCCCGAAAAAGATGGCGGTTGAAATGCTCCAGCCAAAACCAAGTCCAGCGCTGAGCCCGAGCACCGTCGTCAGAAACATCTGGATAAAGGCGCCGGGAAGCACCTTGGTTCGAACCTGCAGTAACTCGTTGATATCGAACTGCAGGCCGACACCGAACATCAACAGAATGACGCCAACCTCAGCCAGTTGCTCAGCCAGATACTCGTTGGCAACGAAGCCGGGCGTGTAGGGACCAACCAAGACACCCGCCAAGAGATAGCCGACCAGAGGCGAGACGCGCAGCCAGTGTGCGATGTATCCCATCAAGAGCGCGGCGGCTAGTCCGCCGGCTAGTGTCGTCAGTAGGTCCAGATTCTCCATGATGGTTCAAAGCAGCAAATCAAAGCGGGTGCGGAGGCGAAATCCGGACAGCCTCCGGGACGGGCGTGAAGACAAAGGCGTTCAGCTCGATGCCTCCGTAGCAGCGACAGCGGTTTGGTCTCAGGCTGGCAGTCGTCTGAAGAAACCGAAACGCCTTATTTTCCCAGCCGCAAGAAGACATGAGCGACAGTATTGGCGTCGCCATGACCCATTTGAAGTTCGTTTTTCAGCAAGTCGCGAATCTCGCCATGCTTCTTGAATCCGCTGCGGCGAATCAAGGCATAGATCTGCTCCATCGTCTTGCCAATCCGATTCTGAATGCTGGTGAGTTGGCTGGCGAGCGCCCTCTCAGCTGTGCTCATACGACACCTCCCTGTAACTGGCTTTATGGGCCGGAATCTAGCTGTCCGAATATCATCGCCAGTTCCGCAAATTTTGTCATCGCGAGTTTTCGCCCGAAAAAGGCCTGATTCCCTCTTTATCCCGGCGTCAGCGTCTTTCTTCGTCAGCCGGGTTTTCGCGCCAGCGCCCGGTTCGAACCCTCGTATGAGTTAGCCGCCGGTAGTAGCGAGTTCCAACGTCGCCTCCAAATGTTGACGCTCGCCGAGCGCATGTTTAGCCAAAAAGTAGGTACCGGCGCTGCCGTTAGTTTTGTCCCGATTGCCGAACGGCGAACTGGTCTTTCGCTACCACCGGCGGCTAGCGCCGTGCCGCTCAGGAAAAAAGTAGCACCGTGCCGCTCAGGAAAAAAGTATTCGCGTCTGCTCGAAATTATTCGCGGCCCGCCGTCGCGCCAGCGCCCGGTTCGAAC
>JBJTQD010000037.1:0-2950 GCA_046075445.1 Planctomycetota bacterium | reverse complement strand
GGACCGAGTGATCGAGGCCGCTCCTGAGGTCTTCAATCACAACACTGAAACCGTGCCGAGACTCTATCGCCGGGTGCGCGGTCCCAAGAGCGACTACGCTTGGACTCGCGGTTTGCTGCGGCGCGTCAAAGAGCTCAATCCGGCGATCAAGACCAAGAGCGGTTTGATGCTGGGACTCGGCGAAACGAACGACGAGGTTTACGAAGTCCTTGGCGACTTGCTCGAAGCGGGTTGCGACTTTCTCACGCTAGGTCAGTACCTCCAGCCCGATCCGGTCCGCTACATGCCAGTCGTGCGTTATGTTCCGCCCGAAGAGTTTCATGAATTGGGCGAAAAAGCCAAGGCAATGGGCTTCAAGAAAGTCGCCAGCGGGCCGTTTGTCCGGAGTAGTTACCACGCCCGCGACATGGCCGAGAGCTTTTAGAATGAGCGAAAAACGGGCCGATTCGGCCGTGATATCGCTGATGGTCAACGAGCAACCGCTGGAACTTCCCGCTGAGGCGACGGTCGACCAATTGCTCGAAGTGCTGGGGTTGCAGCGGCGTGGTCTCGCAGTCGAAGTCAACGGGACGATTGTCCCGCATCGCGAACTCTCCAGTCACCGTTTAAAGTCTGCGGACCGGGTTGAAGTCGTAGCCTTGGTCGGGGGAGGTTAGGAATGAGCGCCCCATCTTTGGAGTCTGAGACAAACGGAACAGCTTCGTCGAAACCTCAGTTGAATGACCAGCCCGAGGTTTCGATGCTGCGGATTGGTACGCACCGTTTCCGCAGTCGATTGATCATGGGCAGCGGGCGGTACGATTCGTTTGAGCTGATGCAGCGCTCGGTTGCCGCAAGTGAAACTCAAATCGTGACGTTCGCCGTGCGGCGAGAAAAGCTGTACGACAGCTCGGGACGCAATGCACTCGATTTTCTCGATCTGCAGCGGGTGCATTTGTTGCCCAACACCTCGGGTGCCTTCGATGCAGCGACAGCCGTACGACTGGCGCGGATGGGACGCGAGATACTTCGCAGCCTCGGAGCAGAGATCGAAAATTGGGTCAAACTGGAAGTGCTTGGAGACAGCCGCACGCTGTTGCCTGATCCGATCGAGACCTTGCGGGCGACGGAACTTCTGGTCGCCGATGGTTTCGAAGTGCTCTGTTACACCAGCGACGATCCGATTTTGGCCCGGCGACTGAAAGCGGCAGGCGCGGTCAGCGTGATGCCGGCAGGCAGTCCGATCGGGTCGGGGCTCGGCCTGCTCAATCCGACGAGCCTCCAGACGATTGTCGAAGATTTGAAATCAACCGATGCGGACTACCCCGTGATTGTCGATGCGGGGATTGGGACGGCGAGCGACGCGGCTTTGGCGATGGAAACGGGGGCTGACGCGGTGCTCCTGAACTCAGCGGTTGCGAGGGCGGCAAATCCCGAAGCAATGGCACGAGCGATGCGGCTGGCGGTTGAGGCGGGATTTTCCGCCCGAATGGCTGGCCGAATGGCTAAATCGCGGTTTGCCTCGGCCTCGAGCCCCGAAACCGGGCTGCTAACCAAGCAGGGGCTGGCAAAAACTGGGCAAGCCGTCAGGGTGGGGAAAGAACCCAAAAATTAACGCAAAACAGGCATAACCAACCCGGTTTGCTTGATTGACCCAATCGGCCCCCCCAATCATAATGTCGCAAGCGTGCGCGGGAGTGGTGAGACCCCGATGCGCACTCGCAACCTGGTTTAGGTTGTCCTGCCTCTATCTCTTTGCATTGCACCAAGGATACATCTATGAAAAACACTTTCGGCTATGCACGTTTTGCCTTTTACGTGTTGGCCTTGCCACTGCTAGCGACTGCTGCGGTGTCAGCACACCAGTATTTGCTGGACAACACTCCAGTCAAAACGGCGGCTCCCTCGGTTGCTGGGCGAGTCGTTTCGGGTTTGACTGGCTCTTTCCGCAATCACACCCTGAGCGTTGACGAACAAGGCAACGTCACCGGTCGTGTGAGCGTTGTCAACCGCGACCAATCGGTCAGCGGACTCTCTTCACTGCGTGTTTGCCTCGTACGTGAGGGCCAGGTTGCTCACGTCGTCAACAGCAACTCGCTCGGACAGTTCGAGTTCACCGGTGTTGAAGAAGGCGTCTACTCCTTCGTGGCAACTGGCAAAGATGGCTTTGCTGCTTGCGGCGTGAAGGTCGTCCGTGGCAATGGAGCCAACGCGATGGAAGTCGCTGTGGTCAATCCAGACTTCAAGCAAGTTCGCGAAATTTTTGAATCAACTTCGGCAGCGACTGAGACTTTGACCAGTGCCGCAGCTGAACAACCCTCTCGCATCGAAGGCAACAATCGGGTCGCCACTAGCGATGGAAACCTTGTTGGCAAGCTGTTTGACTTCGTCTCCGGAAGCGTATCTGCTCAAACAAAGGCTTACTTGGTTCGCAACAATCAGCGAATCGCCGAAGCCGCAGTCGATGCGTTCGGCCAATTTAGCTTCGCTGGAGTCGAGCCAGGCGTTTATGAGTTCGTGGCTGCTGGTCCTACCGGCTATGCCGCTGTCAGCTTTGAAGCTGTCGGCCAAGAGGGTCAGGCTGCTCAAGCAACCGAGACCGTAGTCGGCGAGTCTGTTGTCGAAGAAGGTGCTGCACAAGCCGCTCAGCAACTCGACGTTCCGATGACTGCTGCTGGTGATCATGCCGTTGTCACCGAGCAGCTGTCGCATGCTTGCGACGCTTGCACTGCGGGCGCACCGGTAGTTGAGCCTTACGCAGGTGCGATGGTTGGTAACGATATCGCGTGTGGTGCTGCCGCTGGTGGTTGCTGCAATGCGGCTGGCGATTGGGGTGGCTACTGCGGCGGTGGTGGTGGAGCCGGCGGTGGCTACGGTGGAGGTGGCGGACTGCTCGGTTTGGGCCGACTCGCAGTTTTGGGCTGGGTCCTCACCGAGTTGTTCAACAACATCGACTGGGACGGTAACGAAC
>JBJTQD010000036.1:0-3496 GCA_046075445.1 Planctomycetota bacterium | reverse complement strand
GCCGCTCTTGTATCCCGGGTCGATCGCGAGAATTCGCTTTCCTCGGACGGGCGGTTGCAGCAGCAGTGCTTTGAGGTTTTCCGAGAAGACTCGGAGTGCGTGTTGTTCCGCCGTCTCGGTCAGTTCGCGGCGGATTTCCCGCTCAAGGCTGGGGAAAATCATCCGCGAAAAGGCGTCCCGGGCGCATTCGATGAGGAACGCCTTGGACGGATGTTCGGCCGGGATGAGAAGTTCGAACAGTTTGGCTTCGAGTGGTTGCTGTTCGGCTTTGACCTTTGCTTTCAGCAACCCGGCACGCTCGCCGCGATTGATTGCCAAAATGCGATGATTGGGGATTTTCCGCAACGATTCCGAGAAGTCTTCGTAATCGGCAAAGGGATTGGCCGGGGCCTTGGCTTTACCAGTTTTCTTGGCCTGATTCTTATCCGCTGATTTTGAGCCGGCGGCCGCGTTTGGTTCAGTGCCTGTGGCTTCAGGTTTCGTTTCAGGGGTGTCGCCTTCTTCGCTGGCTTGGGATTCCTCGCCTGCGTTTTCCCCGCTTTCCTCTTCGGCGAGAACTTCAGTCGTCTCGACGTCTGTGGCATCAATCTCGGCCGCCAAGTGTTCGGCGTGCTGTTCTGGTTCTGTAGCCGCCGCGGTTGCCTCAGAAGCGACGTGCTCAAGCGCGTTGGCGGCATCGGCTGATTCAGCCGTTGCCAATTCAGCCGTTGCCGATTCGGTTTCGGTTGTCGCTTGAGAGCCTGCAGCGGCTTCTGACTTGACAGCGTTTACCGCTTCGTTGCTCTTCGTCGATTTGCAGCAGAGCGAGCCGGTCGCCCAAATGATCCGTCGCAGTTCTCGGCGGAGGTCGCTTCTTTCGCTGTACTGTTCGGCTATCAGGTGGCCGACGCCGGACATCACGTCGACGACGCTGGCGAGTCCCTTGTCGACACGGACAAAGTCGAGTGCTCGAGCGGCGAGTTCCGATTCGGACTTTTCGCCGGAGAGAATTTCTTGCGCGAGCGGTTCGAGACCTTGCTGCCGCGCGGTGAGCGCGAGCGTCTGCTTTTTCGCTTTGAAGGGCAGGTAGAGATCTTCGACTCGGCGTGAACTGATCGCTTGCGAGATTTCTTTAGCGAGCGCTTCGGTCAAGACTCCTTGCTGTTCGATCGACTTCAGGACGAACGATTTCCGCTCGGCCAGAGCGCGGAGTTGGCTGACTCGCTGCTTGATGGCCAGCACCTGTTCAGGGTCGAGCCCTCCCGTTTGGTCTTTGCGAAACCTGGCAATGAACGGGATCGTGTTGCCGGCATCGAGCAGCTCAACGGCGTGCTGGACTTTTTCAGGGGGGAGCTTGAGGTCGCGCGCGATGACAACAATATCTTCGGTCATAAATTTCCAAACCAGACGCGGATGGCAGCAATCTTGAATTGTCACATTCAAGCCGCGATTACACAACTCCCGGTAGGTTTTAATCGGCGAGATTCTCTCGTTTGTAATCGGCAGCGAGCGAGTTCAGTCGCTGGATTGGGACAGAGCCGAGTCGAAAAGCGACACCCTCGAAGAAGTGTTGAAAGGTCTGGCTCGGGGAAGGAAGGGGAGCTGCGAGCTGGGGTGGATTGAGTCCTCGGTCAACCAACGCGGCCGCTCTAGGAGAAGGCGGGCGAGAGGTTCGGTGGTGACGATTAGGGCTGAAATGCCGGAATTTAGGCGGACAAAACGAGGGCCGCGCCAAGGAACGGCCCCCAGACCGGGGCTGGAGTGACCAAAACTTGGAGAGTTAAGTTTGCACGATTCCCTTTAGAACCACTCCTGCATGTCGTCCGCTCAGTCGATCACCAGTGACTTGGCAAACCCGTCCCGCGACCAGCGGTCGGGCGAGGAGGGCGCGGAATCGCTGAAAGGGGCAGTCGTCTCGGATGCGTTGGCGACGGGTGTGATTTTTGCCTTACTTCTGACCGTTCTTCAGCGATTCATGGGTTTCGTGCGGGGAATCTTCTTCTGCCGCTTGATGACACCCGAGGAGTTAGGGCAATTCTCTTTAGTGGCTGGCGGCTTGCTCCTGCTTGCTCCCTTGGCCGTTCTTGGCCTGCCTGGCACGCTCGGGCGATTTGTCGAACATTACAGTCACCGCGGGCAGTTGCAGAGTTATCTCAGCCGAGTAACAAGAGTTGCTTTTGTGATGACCGTCGGGCTGGGGTTGTTGATGTTGGCCTTGCCAAACTTGTTCGGTTTCCTGCTGCTGGGTGAGGTAGGGCACCAAAGGCTGATTTGGTTGTCGGTCGCCAGTCTGATGGGAGTCGCTTGGAACAATTATCTCACTTCCGTTGTCGAAGCGATGCGGCAAGTTCGGCTAGCCAGCCTGATGCGATTCATCACGAGCAGCGTGTTGACGGTGGGCGGGTTGATTTTACTTTTCAGTTTTGAAGCAAAAACTTCGGCGGCAGTGGCGGCACTGGGGCTGAGTAGTTTTTGTGGCGCGCTTCCGGCTTGGTGGTATCTGCGGAGCCGGCGCAGTGCGATCGCGGCCAGTTCGCGACCGCTTCCGGGAAGTGAACTTTGGCCGAGGGTCTTGCCCTTTGCTGCTTGGTGGTGGTTCTCCAACCTTTTGCACAATGGTTATGAGTTGGCCGATCGCTACTTACTGATCTGGATGTCAGGGCTGGGGGCTGCGGAGATTCAGGCAGCCGCCGGGCAACTGCATAGTGCGAAGGTTTTGCCCGGACTGGTTGTCAATGTGGCGGCGATGCTCAGCGGCATGCTGTTGCCGTTCGTCAGTGCCGCGCTGGTTCGAGGAGAACCCGAAAAGGCGTGTCGCCAGTTGAATTGGACGTTGAAGCTGTCCGGGCTGGTCTTGCTGGGAGTGAACTTCGCGATTCTGTCCTTTGCTCCGTGGCTGTTCAACTTTTTCCTGCGCGGGAAATATGGGGCTGGGTTAGAGCTGTTACCACTGACGACGGTGGCCTGCAGTTGGTTCAGCCTGCTGACGATTTCTCAGGATTGGTTGTGGGCGCGCGAGCGGGGGCGCTTCGCCGTATTTTCGCTAGTCTTGGGATTGGGCGTGACTCTCTTGTCGGGTTGGCTACTGATTCCAGTGAATGCGGCTTGGGGAGCGGTCACGGCGACAATCCTGGGAAATTCGACTGCTCTGCTGGCGATTCTGATTTTCAATCAGTCCACGGGCTGTTCGCATGACATCGGAGTATGGATGGCGTTGACCTTCCCGTTGGCTGTATTGGGTGGGCCGCTAGTGGCGGCTATCGCAGCGATTATCGTTTTATATCTCCTGTCGTCGACCGATTGGTATTTTGATGCCGGCGAGCGAGAGGAAGTCGAGCAGCGGATTTTGAGCCTGCTGCAGCGATTCCGCCGCGGCTAAAGCTCCCGTTCTGAAGCGTCAGGGCCCAGCTAGGTCGTAGGCGGTTGTCTTCACCGGGGCGGCGGCGAGATGCTGACCGCAATGAGGGTTTGGAGCGTTTGGGGACAAACGCTCTGCGACCGCACGGGCTGGCGCGAA
>JBJTQD010000035.1:0-1508 GCA_046075445.1 Planctomycetota bacterium | reverse complement strand
AGTTGTCATCAATCCGGATGGCACGGTCTCCGTTTCCAACGGAAACGCCGAACCAACCGATGCAGCGGACTCGCGATAGAATCCTGCGAGGTGCCTAGCCCTGCGGTCGCGAGCCGCTGATCGGAATCGATAGCCTCAAAGGCAGTAGTCCATGAGTGAAGAGAAACCCTTCCAATTCAATCGCGGTTTTCAAGGCTGTTCGGTCGCTTTGCTGTACATCGTTGTTTTCAAGCTTTCGATTTCACTCGTGTGCATCGACTGGTTAGGCCTGATCTCCGGTGAGACGCAACGAGTATTGAACCTTTTCATCTATCTGTCTGCTATCTGTCTGGGCGGCTACGTGGCCGCTCGACTTGGCAAAACCACAGGTTGGACAAACTCTCTCGTTGTTGGCCTGCTAGCCGAACTCTTTTTGGCGAGCCGCTTACCGAACGAAGGCCCAGATGAACTCTTTGTGGACCTCAAAAAAGTGATGAACGATCCAGGCGCACACTGGCGACCACTCGTTGGGTTGGCGCTTACGATTCCTGCCGCGATCCTGGGCGGTGTCATCTGGCAGAAGACCGGGGGTTTCCCATCAAATGCTAAGGGGCAATCAGAAGTGGTAAACAAGACCGAACCCGCCGAGGAGTGACGGTTACTGTTCGTGGCAGCGGCTAACAACACGTTCCACCGGAGCGGCGGGTAGCGTCGCTTGTTGAAATCAAAGTCGTAGCCGCCGCCCGGTGAACGTGAACGTTAGCCCAATCAAAGCATGACTGAGTGGCTCTACACCCTGAGAGGCCGCCTGACCTCGTCTGACTCGCCCGGTTTCCACGAGTATCGCCTGTTCTCGGGGTTCGCCCACATTTCGGAAGTGGTGACCCTCGACTCCATGTTGTGCCGTGACCTCATCGACGAACTGCAAGCCGAAGACTGGCAGCACAATGTCCACGAGGATTATCGAACGCACTTGTTCCGATGCGCTGAATACCTGATGGAGCGACAACCGCTGGATCCATCACTGCATCAGGTGATTGCTGCTCGCGAAAGCCCGGCAAAATCCGATCAAGTGCCCAATGGCTTCGTTCGCTGCGGCCACGACATCGTGGACTCATATGTTGGCAACAGCACCCTGACCAATTGCGGACCAATTCCAGAGGCGTTCTCGCCGTCGGAGGTCAATGGATTCGGGCTGCTCGATGATCGAGAGCGAGCATTTGCCGTTCGTGATGCCATGCGAAGCCTTCAGCCGGATGATCCACACCTGGGCCGCTGCGAGGTATGGTTGCTGGCACGCCGACTCCCGGAACAAAAGGGCTAACCACTCGATGCAATGGACTCGCGATGAGGCCCGGCGGAGTGGATAATCCTGTGGTCGCGAGCCATTGATCGGGATCGTTCGCCGGAGTTCAGACGCCTGATGATCAACAACAATCCGCCTCCTGCGCTTCTTCGACTCGCTCTGTGGGCTGGCACAGCCTACTTCTGCTGCATGGCGGTGGCGCACTTCTTCGGTCTGAAATACC
>JBJTQD010000034.1:0-9395 GCA_046075445.1 Planctomycetota bacterium | reverse complement strand
AAGAAAACAGGCAACCCGCCCAGATGGGCGCACCAAGCCACTTTGAAATTCGCTTGTTACTTTCTGCTGTTGATTCCATCACCATGGGCTCCCGTTATCGCTGTCCCTGGTTAAATGTCGCATTGCGAACCTTCTCGATTTGCGTCCACTGGTCGCCTGGACGATAGAGAATCTTTCCAGCAACCAAGTGATCACGCTGCGCACCCGGTTTTTGCTGGAACCACAAATTAGCGTCCTGCCGGCCGTCGCCCTCCATAACCAGCAAGTCCGATCGCTCGTTGTAGCTCAACCGCTCGGCCGTCGCTTCGAAATTGCTACCGACTATCCGCGCATTCCGTGTAGCCAACACTTCCGTTGTCGGGAGTTCGCTGCCGCGCGGCGTCCACTGGACGATCTGCACCTGCTCGCAGCTAATTCGAGTCGACTCGGCTGGGACACGTTCCGCGTCAGGGTCGAGTCGCGTCTCCCAATTCGGAACGACCCCATACAGGGCCCGAACCCGCTCGTTAATCCGAACTTCGGTGCGGTTCGTATTGGCCATCAAGTCTCCATCGAACTTGCAGTGCATGTAGTCGAGCCCCGAGCGCCCTCCGGATCCAGTTGCTTCAGCCCGTGCGAGTGGACTAGTCAAGCCAGAGGTTTGACCGTTGCCACTTCCGCCCGGCTTCCACTGCAAAATCTCACCCGGGCCTGATGCCGTAACGTCACCCGATTCAAGTTCCATCGCGATCCGCGGCACGCGAATTTGCTGTTTATCGAGCATCTGGCCCGAAGGTGTGACGGTGTATTTCTCCAAAAGTACTGGACGGTTTTCGCTCAGTGGCTGGCTGACCTGAAAGGCGCGACCATTCCCGGGGATGCGATCAACCAGCACAATTTGACGAATGTTCAGCTCGCCCGATTCAACTCCAACACCGCTGCTGCGTTGCCGCAAGTTCACCGGCCGGTCGAGTAGCAAGTTCAATCCCTCGCTGACCGTTCGCAGCACGGTTTGCGATCCGTCGGCTGCAGTTTCAACCGCTTCCGATTGAACCGCGTGTTCAAAGTAGACTTTCTCGCCATCGAAGATCATCCCGCCCTGCCACTCGACCTCCAACTCCTGCTGCTTCGCCTTCGCCTCTGGCTCGGCTGCTTGGGCCAACACATCGCCTTGTTCAGCCGCCGGCTTCACTTGCGGCCGGAGCTTGGCCTGCCCAGACCCGCTGGCCCAGACCCGGTTTGCGGCTTGATCAAGCTGCAACTCGGGAGCCGCCAGTTCCATCTGGGGCGTGATCACACGGGCGTCTCGATAAATTGAAATTCGATGCAGCTCGGCGCCCTGAGGTATCAAGGTCAAGTGCCCGCCTCGCAGCGTCCAGCCTTCAGCCATCCCCTCTGCCGCAGACTGAAAAACCTGCACATCGCCCTCGATATCGAGCTGCCGCAGGTCGGTCTGATTTCCCAGCTGCTGCAAAGTGGCGACCACTTCCTGACCGCTGAATCGGAGCGGCGCCGTCGTCTTTTGATCGGCTGCAACAGCTTGCCCACGTTCCACCGCCGCAGCTGAATTCTGCGTCGATGCAGCGGCTACATTTGACCAAGCCCCATCTTGCTGCGCGAAAGAGACTCGGCGAACCCGATTGCTCGTCGCCATGAGCTGGCGAACTTCAGCTGCGGAAAATTCGCTGGAGAAAGTATCGCCCGTTTCAAGCTGCTGCCGAACAGAATGCTCACGCAGGGACCGGCGTCCGTCGAGCCGAGATTGCTTCAGTCCCGGAATCGGACCCAGCAAATCATTCGTCGCCAACCAGCGAGCGCGTAGCTTCGGAGTCCGCCCCTCCATTTGATTTGATTTGATAAACACATCGCCAGTTACTTGCAGCTCCTGTGGCTGGTAATCCCACCGTTCATTCGTTGCTCCTGCATCCTGGACTGCGCCCGGCGGCAAAGGATCACTCACCCGTGCCTCAGCCAGCAGCAGCTGCAGTTGTTCGCCTGTAATTCTGGTCGCTTCGTCCATGCGGATATCAGCCCCACCATCAACCGAGATCAGCTTGCCACCCGCGACCTGCGTTACCGAGAGCTGACGATTCCACTGGACCACCGAAGTCCGCTGGCCACCTTCCTTCAGTCGATCCGTCCGGGCAAAAAGTCCGGCACCCTCGGCGAGCAGCGTACCAATCGCACCATCCTCGCGCAGGCGATAGTCGAGCTGCGGTGCGCGAATCAGCTGTCCAGCTTGACGGATCTCAACCATCTCCGGATCGCGTGCACGGATGTGACCGGCTTGCAAGTCGTACTCCAGCTCGGTCGCCGTGGCGCGAACTTCACGCGAGGGCATCGCGACCACTGCCGGCGCGCCTTGCGCGACCAGCTTTCGGAGCTCCAGTTTTCCTCCGCTTGAGAGCTCAGGGGCTCCGGAGTTCGGACTTCCAACTTCGGCAACTTGATTGAAGATCAGATCCAGCTGGTCCGCGACCAGCGAATCGCCGGCCGTTCCCAATTGCTTGACTTGGACCCGGTCGCGGAAGCTCGCTACCGACTTTTCGAAGTCAAAAACGAATGGCCCGGCGCAGCTCACATCGACCAGCTCAGCCGGATCGCCGGCTGCCGCTTTCTTCGCGCTGGTCATGTCGAGCTTCAGGTCCTCGACAAAAGCGAGCTCCAGTCGCTTCACTCCGTTGATATTTGCCAAATCATGATGGGCTAACTCCAGCGGCGTCTTGTGAGCCAAATCGAGCACCAAATTGCGGCCCGACCCGCGATGGCGGCCGAACTGAAACTCGACCTGCTCGATCGTCGAGACTCGGTTCGTGGAAAGCTGGATATTCTCGGTCCAAACGCTGAACCCTTCGTCAGGATTCCCCTCGCGTGGAGCCTGAAACAGCTGCACGTTTCCTTGTAATTGCCCGCCGAGCACTCGCCCCGGGTCGCCCGACCAACTGACTCGTCCCTCAAATTGCAGCTCGGCCCGTCGCGAAGCTCGGATGATCAGTGGATTCCTGGAATTGGCCACACCGCTTCTGCCCGCCGACTCGTCGCGGAATACCATCGTGAAGGGAAAGACTTCCAGCACACCGTCATCGCGCGGCATGTAGTCTTGAAAATAGATCGTCCCCTCGGCAGTCTCGAGAGACTTGCAGGAGTCCAGTTCCCAGCTTCCCGCAGGCAACCACTGGGCAAGTCGTTGCTTGGTTCGGTCGGGAGCCCGCGGAGCCGGCGCGGCAACAGGCCGAGCGATTCGCTGTGTCGGCTCCCCCTCCAAAAGCGGAACGGCGAACAGCGCATACACGCCATAGGCAAAGATCGTCCCCGCCAGCGCCAGTAAATACTGCGCAAACGGGTTAAATGCCTGTATTCTCCGAACCCACTCCGTCAACTGAATTCCCTTTCAGTTCAACGCTCAAACTCATTTTCTAATACGTCTCTGATCGTAGAGCAGTCGTCCTTAACTGCTCTGCATCTCATTCGATTCTCGCTTACGCTCCCCCGTGCCTCGCGACAATTTCATTCCAGCGTTTCTGCCCCGCGAGGATCGTCTCGATCAGCTCCCGCACCGCGCCTTGGCCACCACTCGCCTTCGTCGTCACGTGGGCCACGGCCCGCACTTCGCTGACCGCATCGGAAACGGCCGCCGCCAAGCCAACCGCTTTGAGCACTGGCAAGTCCGGCAAGTCATCGCCGATATAACAAACTTGATCGGGGCTGAGCCCCTGCTCAGATATCACACTCAACGCCGCAGGCAGTTTGTCTTCGAAGCCCTGTCGGACGATCGCCACACCCAGCTCTACAGCTCGAATTTTGACAATGTGCGAATTCCGCGCCGTCAACATCCCGAACTTGTGCCCTGCCGATTGCCAAAGCTTAATCCCAAGGCCATCCCGGACATGAAACTTCTTCGCTTCAATTCCTTGATTGTCGTAGGTGATCCCACCGTCGGTTAGAACGCCGTCGACATCAGAGAGTATCAACCGAATCGCCTGGAGGCGTTGCTCAAGTTTCATTGGGGAAGCGGAGAGGCTGCAGCAAGGAGCGAGTCACCCGGACAGGGCGACGGAATCGAGGAAAACACGGCTGGAGATTCTAGTTGCCGCCTCGGTTTCCAACAACGCGAACCTACTCGCTAGCACCGGATGGTAAAGACTGAAGACTCGGCTCTGCCAAACAATTGGTCGGACTGACTAAGCCTCGACTGCTCACTCCAATCGATGAAAACTGCTAGCTCGGTTCGGGATGGGGGTACAGTTCAGCCCCGAGGCTATCGATTGAGCCTATTTCTGTGGAATTGCCTCGAACTTGCCGCCCTGCAAGCGAACAAGTTCCAGTCGGCGACCGTTCATGGTCAGCACGCCGCCAACAATTGGGCTAGTGCCGGAATAACGGTCGTAAAATCCGATCCCGATCTGCCCGTCGGCCGGTATGTGTTTCGCCTCGAGTAGGATTTTCTCGGTAATTCGTTCGCCTGGAGAAGCCCGCGCGAACGTCTCCTGCTGAAGCAGAGGTTGGTAGATAATCTTCCCCGCACTATCAGTAATGTGCAGGAACCGGCCTCGCGAGTGGTCAGGATGGATCTCCCAAAACAATTCGAGCTCAAGCCCTTTGTCCTCTGCTTCTTTGACCGAGTACGACAACAAAGTAGCTTCTTTGTCAAACACGATTCGCAGATAGTCTTTGCCGAGTTGAGCTTCTTCCCAGCGATTGAACATTTGCTTCCTGCTGTACTGCTGTTGGTCTGATTCAAACCAACCGGCATTCAGCGCGATGACGATCAAGCCCGCAGCAGTGACCGCCGCGCCTGATTTCATTAGGTTTCCGGGAATCTCCCAGAGCGTGCGGCCAGCTTTGCTCCAATTCCCTGCGACTGCCTCGCGAAATACAGTTCGGCAAGGCAACTCGATCATTAGGTGTAACAAAATCGCCAACGCAAGTGAAAACGTAATGACCATGGCAATTACGACGCTAACTGGTAGAAAGCCCTCTGATACCCAAGGGTCAAGAAAGCGAATTACCGAGTACTGTACGAGATAAAACGCAAAGCTGATCTCCCCCAGCCAAACGATCAGCGGCTGACTGAGGAATTGAGCCAGCATCCCTTTCGACCACGCAAGAACCCAAATCAGGAAGGCGAAGGGAAGCAACAACGCTCCACCGCGTAATGACCAGTAGGCCATCAACGAAAGTCCGCGGTCAATCCACCAATGGTATAGCGGTCCGCTGCGCGAGGCCGCCCATCCCACCGCTAACAGGCCCCCAACGGCTAGCAATTCAAATAGCGTGTCTCGGCACCAACGAGTCAATCCCGTCGATTTTGTTTTTTCGGTGTCGCTCGTTCCAGCATGGCGGAGAAACCATTTCCCTGCGGCCATTCCGAGCACAAAATCGATCGCTCGAATCACCGGATGGCAGTAAACAATCTCGCTGGCCGTTAGCCATGAATCTGGATGATAATTAGCGACCCAGTACTGCATCCCGGCCAGACCTCCTAAGGAGACAACTGCAGTCCCCAACAGGATCGGCCGAAAATGGTTCCTTCCGGCTAACAACAGCAGAGGAAACATCAGGTAAAAGCCGAGTTCGGTCGAAATACTCCAAGCCGGACCGTTAAACGAGAGTGGCCAATTCTTGATTGGGATCCAGCTTTGAACCAAAAACAAATTGGCAATGAAACGCCAGACCGTTCCACTATCCCAGTAAAGATTCCCCCGCGACGTGAGGAGCGCTGCGGCGAGTAACAGGCAAGTGACATGCAAAGGCCAAATTCTCGCCCAACGCGCTACTAGATACTCGGGGACTTTGGCCCAAGTCAAACGTCCGTCATACACGTATGTCAAAATAAAACCAGAGAGGACAAAGAAAAGGCTCACCGCGGACGCAGCCAACTGCTCATACCCCGCATCGCGACTCAAGCCTTGATTGAGGGCGTGAACAAAGATGACCGAAAGGGCCGCAAAGAAGCGGAGCCCGGTAAGCGAATCAATCGCGGCCGCTCCGGTTCGGGAGCTCGCCGGCTTTCCTGAAGTTTGCGATTGATGGTCGTCCATGCTGGGGCAATGCTACCGAAAAATTCGCAGTGCTTAATGCTGGGCTGCGGCGAAGGGTATCCTAAGTCTGTTCGCCGCGGACTCTAGCTTCGTTGCCAGCCCAAATCAACCCAAACTCACATGGTCTTGGCCTTTGGTTGGCCGCACTGTTTCCCGGCTGCGAGGCGTTCAGCTTCTTCAGCGCGACTGGCTCATGGCTGCGAAGACTCAGGGAAATACTCCCGCACTTACATCGCCAAGTCAGAAAAAGCCACGTTTTCGCGAATTTTTCTGCGTTGACGCTTTCGTTTATTTCCCTGCTGAACCTTTTCCCTTTCGCGGCGTCTATCCGATAGCACCTCTTTTTACCAACAGGAATTCTTCCATGACGTTCGGTTGACCCCAACTCTCGCGAATTGGTCCGTTTTTGGCCGCCCGCAAAGTACGCAGGCGGGAACGGATGTGA
Source organism: Planctomycetota bacterium (assembly GCA_046075445.1). Lineage (GTDB taxonomy): Bacteria > Planctomycetota > Planctomycetia > Pirellulales > Pirellulaceae > BJ22. The sequence goes on along the minus strand of JBJTQD010000034.1, from coordinate 2,930 downwards.
TCTGTCATCACAGGAGCAACGATGAAACGTCGTTCACTTCTTGGCCAACCGGCCAAAGAGGTGGAGGCTTGGGTCGCTTGGTACCTGAAGAAGCTGGGAGCCGCATCGCTGCAAGTCGATGCGGTTCTGCGAGCTGCGATGCGGGAAGAGGGAAAAGGTGCACGAATCACCAAGACCCGAATCCGCAAAGCAGTCAAGCGACTGCTTCCTCTGGTTCAAACCAGCGAATCTCGCAACGAACGTCCTGCTGCATAGTCAGCAGTCGGCGTCCGCAGCGAGATCTCCAGCCGGACTGAATCGGATTCGGAGCCCGCGCCGGGGCTTGGCGTCAGAACCCGGCTTTTTAAGTCACCCGCTGCGGCCAGCGAGCGAAACTGAGGTGCACAGTACCTTGAACGGTCAGCTCTGCCAAATGTTTGGTCTCGCTCACCTGAGCATCGCCGCAAACTTGATTCACTCACTGACGGTTCGCCGCAGGAGCCTCCCAAAAGCTCCGGCGGCAGCCGTTTTTTTAAGCGTTGATACTTTGCCAGTCGCTCGTTTCGGCGAGCCTTTTGTTTCGCGCTCGCCCGTCGAGCCACCATCCTTTACCCCAGGGGGACCGTGCCATGAAATGGAATATCCGACCCGTCGAGAATAGCAATGTCTTTTTGCTCGACTCCGATCGCCCACTCCCTTGGATGTTCGACGAGCGACTGCTGCGGCGTTCTCCTGTCGCCGTGTGCGACCTGTTGCATCACACCTCGCCGCGCTGGCGAACTCGCTTTGCAATGCGTGTTGCAAAACGAAATCGGGGCAAGATGCCCTACGAGCTCGGCTCGCCAGGGCGGAGCTACTTCCAGTTGCTTGGCGATCTAGCAAGCATCGAGGGGGTAGTCGAGATCCGCGACATCAACCGCTACACCCTGCAGGTGCAGCACGGCTATATGTTCACCGAGCTCCCGCTGGGCCGAGCCGTAGCCCGAGCCTTCGCGCGTCACCTGTACGCCGACGAGCCCTTCCTCTTCGGCGACGACCCAGCCGAATCACCGGAGGGCCTGCGGCGAGATTTCTCGCTGCAGCGGTAAGGATTTCGGCTGATCGGGGCAAACCGCGATGACAGAGGTCTGTTAGCAGCCGATGTTTGGGTATTAAAAAACGAGTTCCCCTCAGCCGCGTGGGTCATATCCACGCGGCTTTTTTCGTTCACTTATCGGATTTAATTCTTCTCTCTGTCAAACGCCGCCCTTTTACCCTTGCTAGAATTTTCGGGAAACCTCACGGCTGGATCCGGGCTCAATCCTCCCAGCATGTTTGGACAATCACGGCATGGGAGTATCGGTGATGAAGAAAAGCGGTTGGTTGATCGCGGCGGGCGTGTCGGCTTTGATCTGGAACGGTGTGGGTGCGACTTGTTTCGCTCAGGATAAACCGACAGACTCGGCCAACTGGGCTTCTTGGCGCGGGCCAAATGGAAACGGATCGGCCGCGACCGATGCGCAGCCGCCCCTGAAATGGAGCGATACTGAGAACATCAAATGGAAAACCGAAATCCCCGGCCGCGGACATAGCACGCCAATTGCTTGGGGTGATAAGCTCTTTCTGCTGACGGCGGTCCCCAAAGGTGGCGCCGCCGAAGAAGCAGGTCCTCCGCCCGGCGGGCCACCACCGCGAGGCGAACGACCACCGCGAGGTGAAGGCCCACCCCCGCCTCCGCCAGGCGGCCGCGGGCCCGGGGGCGGGCGAGGTGGACGCGGCGGCGGTGGCGCTCCGCGCACCGATTACACGTTCGCCGTACTCTGCGTCGATGCCAACAGCGGCGCGGTCAAGTGGCAAAAAGAGATCGCTGAACAGCGGCCCCACGAAGGACATCATCAGACCAACACGTTCGCCTCGGCCAGCGCGGTCACTGACGGCACCCACGTCTTCGTTTCGTTCGGCTCATTCGGGATCGCTTGCCTGACGATCGACGGCGAATTGGTCTGGAAAAAAGACCTCGGCGACATGCAGACCCGCAACTCGTTCGGCGAAGGAGCCTCCCCTGCCCTCTGGGGCGATACCCTGGTCGTCCCATGGGACCACGAAGGCGACTCGGCTGTCTACGCTCTCGACGCCAAATCGGGCGAAGTCAAATGGAAAGTCGACCGCGAAGAACCAACCGTCTGGGCCACACCGCTGATCACCGAATTCAAAGGCCGCGTCCAAGTCGTCGCCAGCGGCACCAATCGCGTCCGCAGCTACGACCTGAAAGATGGCAAACTGATTTGGGAATGCTCAGCACTGGGCACGAACCCGATTCCAACGCCGATGCGACTGGGCGATATGGTCATCGTCGCCAGCGGTTACCGAACCTACAACCTCGCCGCCATTCCGCTCGATGGCGAAGGCGATGTAACCGACAAGATCGTCTGGAAACGAAACGACTCAGCCCCTTACGTTTCCACGCCGGTGATGTACGAAGAAAAACTGTACGTCACCAAGTCGCAAGACCCGCTGCTGACAATCGTCGATGCAAAAACCGGCGAGACGCTGATGGAACCGCAGCGATTACCCTCGCTCAACAACCTCTACGCTTCGCCCCTGGCCGCTGCCGGCCGGATTTACTTCTCGTCCCGAAACGGCACGACCGTGGTGCTCAAGCACGGCAACGAAGCCGAAGTCCTCGCCACGAACGAACTGGGCGAAGGCCTCGATGCCTCGCCAATCGCCATCGGCAAGCGGCTCTTTCTCCGCGGAGAAAAGCACCTGTTCTGCGTGGAAGAGAAGTAGAGAGTAATGTGGCGGTGCGAATGTTGAAGTGCGAGTGGGGTAGTTGTTAGTTGTTGGTTGATGGTTGGTGGTTGGTGGTTGGCAACTGGTCGTTGGTGCCCTTCTTGGCCACCACCGACCTTGTGTCGGTGGAGCCATGACTAGCCAGCTACAAAGCTCGCGCACGACAAAAATAGCCCACC
>JBJTQD010000033.1:0-2768 GCA_046075445.1 Planctomycetota bacterium | reverse complement strand
GCCGCAATACCGTTCAATGAAGGAACCATTGGCTTTTTGCTTGCAAAATGGCTGCTCGGAACAGTGATTGCTTGCACAACCTGTAGAAAACCGGAACCAAAAAATTAGCTTCGTTGAACGGTATTGCGTTTAGCCCGTAGCCAACGGCGAGGCGCAGCGCAAGTTGATCAAGCGAGGCAGGTTAGCTGCCGTTTCACTTCCTCAGCCGGGTCTTCGCGCCAGCCCCCGGTTCGGAATCGCGAGTCTGGAATGCACCCAAACGCCGGGGGCTCCGCCGGCTTGTCATAAGTCCGTTAATTCAAGGTCGTGCGGTGGCCCGTCTTGCTGCCTTGGCTGAATTTCGCCCGTAGCCAACGGCGAGGCGAATCAAGAGCGCAGCCTCGAGAGCCCGATTTCGAAATCGAGCCTAGGCACCATAGCAGCACGTTTTTTCGCTATTTCGCGAGTCTGTTAAAGTTTAACGATTGTATCGCTTGAATCAGTCGTACTGGATGTAATCCCACCCGCGCTTGGAAATGGTCCGCGGAAGCTCCTTTTGTGCTCGTTGTTTCGATTCTTCGGACGATTGGGATCGTAGCTACTGGTCGTGTTGTGCCTGTGATGCTGCGCAGCCGACCGGAACTGGCCTCGAGAGGCAGCCCCAAGGTTGAAGGTTCGGAGCGGAAGCGATGAAAAAGAACTGGTTTCCTAAGCTGATTGTTGGTTCCTGCTGTCTTTGGTCAGGCATTGCCACTGCCCAATCGAATTGGGACCAGCCCACCACGTGGAATAGCACAACTTGGAATAGCACGGCGGCAACACAGCCTAACGGATACCCGGTTTCATCAAGTCACTTGTATGGCTATTCCCAGCCACCTCAAGGGGCACCGAATGATGGACAATTTGTCGGGGGTTCCAACACACCCCGTTATCCACTGCCGACACAGCTTCCCGCCGCGACCGTGCCTCCAGCAGGGATGTCTACCTCGACGCCAGTTTCTGGCAGCTTCACGGCGACGACCCAAGGCTCGCAGCAAAATTTTCCTGTCAGCTATCGTCAGGACCTTGTGATTCCTCAGCAGCCCGCAGTTCAGGCTGCCCCAGAAATCGCGCCCCCTTACCAACCCTCTTGGCAGCAGTCTGCCGTGCAGCAATACGTCGTGCCTCCAAGCGTACCGGCTGTTCAAGCAGGACAGGTTCACCCTCAGCATTTGAACAACGGCCCAACGGTCCAGCCTCAGTATCAATCAACAGCCGGCTGTGATGTCGGTGCTGGTCCCGCTGGATGTGATACCAATTGCAATACCGCGGGCGGCTGCGGCGATTCGGGTAAAGACTGTGGCTTGGGAAGCCGCTTTGGAAAGTTCTTCTGCGGCGGCGATGCCAACTGGGTTGTCGGCGTAAATGCGTTGATCTTTGCTCGCGACTACGAAGACGACAAAGGACTCTCATACAACAGCACGCCCGGCCAATACCTTTTCTCGACGGACGCAGACTTCCAGACATTCGCCGGACTTGAAACCGTGATCAGTCGCCGGAACTGTTCCGGTTCAGGCTGGGAAGCCCGTTACTGGGGGCTGTATCCAAACTCGACCAGCAGCATGATCGATAACATGCCAGGCACTGCCCTTACTGGCCTACAGAATCTCGACTTCGCTCCGGCGATGGCAAACGTACTGCAAGTCTACGACGCAGCCGACCGGCATCGCATCACTCGCGAGAACACGATTAACAGCCTTGAACTAAATCTGCTGCGGAACGGTGGCAGCTTTACCGGACTCTGCTGCCGCAACGCCTACTACGAATTGCTCGGCGGTTTCCGCTGGTTCCAATTTGATGAGAACTTCACCTATTCGGCTATCAACTCAGCGGCCCCTTGGCCCAGCCAGTTGGACTACGGGATCAACGTTCGCAACAGCCTGCTTGGCTTCCAGTTGGGTGGTCGCACGGAATGGTGTCTGACCGACAAGTTGCGACTGGCGACTGGCCTGCGAGCCGGCGTATTTAACAACCGTATCTCGCACAACAGCCGGATTGCTGACCAAGCGGGCAACGAGGCAACCATTATGAGCGGGCCATTTGCCGGTGCGATGTACGACTTCGAATCGACCAAGAACGATATCGCATTTCTGGGCGAATTGGATACTGGTTTGATTTACCAAATCAGCTGCCGGACTCGGCTGAACTTCGGTTACCGAGTGTTCGGAGTCAATGGACTGGCTCTCGCTCCGAATCAATTCCCTTACAACTTCACCGATGCTAACGACATCCAGCGGATTGACTCCAATGGCGGCCTCCTGCTGCACGGAGCCTACGCCGGTGCCCAGTTCTGCTTCTAATTGGAATTCTCGAAGAGCTTCCTTTGGCGGGCGATTTACTCCTGGCAAAAAGCCAGTAGATTTGTCGCGGGGGCCGCACCTGAGCCTCATCTCCCGGCAAGACGAAAGAGAATGAAAGAAAGCCAGAGCCAGTTCCTCGCTTGGCGCTGATTCTCGACCCAGCATCAAAACAAAAAAGACCGCGGGTTAATCGCCCGCGGTCTTTTATTTTGTAACGCTTGTTGGAAAACGGCCGTGCAGCCCCCGCAAGGGAATCGACCATTACCAAGTTGCCGATGGGAGGCTACTTCGGAGTCACCGTAGCGATAATCCGTTTGGCTTGTCTGGAGGGAGGGCTTTCAAGCTTGCCGTGTTCGAGCAGTTTCGCGAGGACCTCGTCCATCACCTTCTGACCTTCTTCGATGTGGGCCAGTTCGCGACCCTTGAACTCGACGTAGATCATCACCTTGT
>JBJTQD010000032.1:0-8657 GCA_046075445.1 Planctomycetota bacterium | reverse complement strand
GCCAAATCCAGACATTCAGCGCCAGTAGGCCGATCAGGAGCAGAATCGGAACCGCAGCCAGCCAAATAGGGATCCGAGGCAATTCGGGCGATGAAGTTTGTTCTGACATGGTCGAAATGACGGAATTAATTTGAGGAACGAGCGTCAAACGCAAAGCGAATGATAAGGCCCCGCCCAAGGCCGCGTCTATCAGACCGGGGGAATCCGACTGAGGGCTCAGCCTGCCCCAGCATGGGATAGGTAAGTGCCCTGAAATAACCCGATTAATCGTTTGATCTGGCCGACTGTAATCGGCAGCATCGGAAAAACCCCCGATTTTTTGGGGGGATTTCCCCGGTCAGGTTTTCTGGCGGGATCCGGGGCTGGCTTCGACTCTAACTTTTAGAGGGGATAGCCGCGGCCAAAAACCATAAGCCCAACGGCGGGTCCACTCTGCTTGAAACTGGAATTCTTCAACATGCAAGCGAGAAACCCCATGAGTCGAAAGAAATCGAATCCGCAGGAACGCAAGCTGCAGCGACGGCACACCAGCCGTCAGGGCAGTCTGCTCAGTTTCCAGCAGCTGGAAAAACGAAAGCTGCTGGCTGGTCTGATCTTTGAAATGTTTGACGCGGGCTGCGTCCTGGAGACGCCGTCCGAACCCGAAACGACGTTGGTCTCCGAAGTCGGCAGCGGTACGATTGAGAGCCAATCGTCCGAGGGCTTGGAAACCTTGGTTGGTTGCCAGGGACCGGCTGATGATGGCCCCGGTGGAGGCGATGGCAACTTTGGCCAGGGGGACGAGCTCAGCGACTGTAACCTCCCTACCGTCGGTGACGATTTCAATCCCGGCGAATTCGGTGATTCAGGCGAGACCGAGCCATGGGATGGTGAACTGGACGGTGACGTAGAAAACATCCGCGCGCGAATCGCTCAGAAACCTGCCGATGACGTCGTCGGAATCGACAACACTTTCTGGGGTGAATCCGAAGAAGGTGAAGTCTCCGACCCGACCGACTACCCATCGACCGACGGCGGTGATGAAAGCAACTGGCAAGATACCGGTGACTCAAGCGATGGTGACTTAGGAAGTGGCGATACCACAGGAGGCGACGAGGAAGCCGACTTCAGGTCGCTGGAAAAATGTGAGCTGTACCCCGGCCCAGCCGATAGCGATTCCGGCGACATGGGAGAGGGCGACTTCTCCGATGTAATGGATAGCCCAATGCCTGAAGTCGATGACGATTTCAACCCGGGTGAGTTTGGTGAGCCTGGCGACACCGACCCTTGGAACGGAGAGTTGGCAGGAGAAGTTGAAAATATCGATGCCCGATTTGATGGCTCCGAAATCTCAAGCGAAGAATTGGACCTGACCACAGGCTTGATCTGGTTCAATTCGGTTGATGGCCAAGGCGACGAAGGTTTTGGCTGGGACAAGGAAGTGGCTGACGAAGGTCGGTCGCTTCAGTGGTCCGTCAGTGGTGATGCCGTCGCAGTGGAAGGCGAGCAGTCGCTGGAATCTGCCGAGGGAAATCAGCTCTTGGCTGTAATCGATTTGGTTGAGGAGGGTTCTGAAGTCGCGATGGAAGCGAGTTTTGATCCCAGCGATTTCAGCTTGCTGGACGCGGCGTTCAGCGACGAAGCGGTCCTGACTCTGAACCAATTCCTCAGTGGCTACGACAACGATGAATAAACAAACGAGGGAAAGTGGCTGCAACTGTAAGGCGAGTCGCGGCTGTTTTCTTGGGGATACCTTTTGAGTTCTCCCCGCGGCGCGGCAAGTAAGGCAACACTTGTCGGAACGAATCGAAAAGTCTCAAAACAGCATGCAAACGGACGCATCATTTGATGCGGCCGGTTGAAGCTGTTTACAGATCATCCGACGTAAAAGCTCAAGTTATTGAGAGAAATAGAGATGACCAGCCAACGCGACTTATCGGCTGAACATTCGCCAACGAAAATCGAACTCGGGGGTTTCGCCGTGACCGACAGTTTAAACGAAAGCACGGCCGCCTCCGATCGCACTTTGGTGCGCCGGGTCAGCGGTGGCGAAGCAGACGCGGCGACGGCGCTCTATCTCCGTTACGCGACGCGCCTGCAGCGCCTAGTGCATTTTCAAACCGGGCGCGGCTTAGCCCGCTTTACCGGCAGCGAGGACATCGTCCAATCGGTCTTCCGGACCTTCTTTCGGCGGGCTGCGATTGGCCATTATCAGGTCGCTGATTCGGATGAGCTCTGGAAGCTGTTTCTCGTCATGGCACTGAACAAGATTCGGCGGCTTGCCGAATACCACGGCGCAGCGAAACGCGACCAGTCGCGCACCGTCTCCAGCGAGGGCCAGCGCTTCGAAGCGGAGTCGACCTATTCGAGCGAACAAGCCGCCGCGCTTCAAACGCTGCAGTTGACCATCGATGAGATTCTGGCTGAGTTGCCAACCGGACACGCGGAAGTAGTGAGGTTGAGAGTCGCTGGAAATACGCTGCCTGAGATCGCCAGCCAAACGGGACGTTCGCTCCGCACCATCGAAAGGGTCCTGAAAGAATTTCGCGAGCGGCTTTTAGCTTTGTCAGGAGGTGGCGAATGAACAAAGTGAAGCTTCACCAAACGGGCCTTCCAGCCGACCGAGAAAAGCCAACAGATGACTGGATGGATCAAACATCATCAGCGGAGTCCCTCACGGAAGCGTTTGAGGAGGCGATTTTGCAGTTTGAGCTGAATTGGCGCGAGGAAGCGAGTTTTGCTGCGTTGATCGCCAGCGAGCCGGTCTATCAAACTCCGGAATTGTTCGGAGAGTTGGCCTGCATCGATCTGGAATTTCGCTGGCAAGCCGGTGAGCAGCCGGAACTCGGGAGCTATCTCGCGCTGGCGGCTGAGTTTGGGCTGAACTCCGCCCAGCTCAAATCACTGGCTTTTGAAGATTACCGCCTTCGCTCTCGATATGGTTTCACGCGGCCGCGCGAGGCCTATGCTGAGGAATTCAAACTGGACGTATCGGATTGGCCGACGTGGTCTTCGCCCGATCCTGAAGTGAGCATTGTCCGCAAACCGAAAAACAGTCCGAACTCGACGACTGTGGTTCGCAAGTCCGGGCGAAAAACGCCGAACTTGCCCGAACCGGGGACTAATTTTCACGGCTACGACTTGCTCGGGATCCTCGGCCGGGGTGCCTTTGGATGTGTTTACCTCGCCCGACAAGCCGGACTGGCGAATCGCTTTGTGGTTTTGAAGGTCAGCCCGCTGTCGGACCATGAGCCGCAGTTGCTTGCCGCTTTGCAACATACCCATATCGTGCCAATCTACTCCTGTGACCGCGATGAGCAGTGGCAGTCGATCTGCATGCCGTTTCTCGGCCTCGTCACGTTGGCGGAACTGCGGCCTGAGGGCGCGCGGTTGGCAGAGAGTGGTCAGGCCATGCTGAGTACTGTGGCGGCGCGAAAAGCCGACACGGTCGCCGCCTCCACGCGGTCAATTGGAACACTGCCAGCCGAGATCAACGAGCTGCTGCAACCCGATCGGCACAGTCGCTTGCCCGCGATTCGCGGGATGGATTGCCAGCGGTCGTTGCTCTGGATGTTTGCCCGCGTGGCCGAGGCGTTGGACTTTGCCCACTCTCGCGGCGTGGTGCATGGCGATATCAAGCCGGCAAACATTCTCGTTTCGGATGACGGTAACCCGCTCCTGCTCGATTTCCATCTCGCCTCTGGAGGAGAGACTTCGTCGGGACCAAAGTACATCGGCGGTACTTTGCCTTACATGTCTCCGCAGCAATTGCGATCGCTCGAAGACAATCAACCAATCGACACGTCATCTGACCTGTTTTCACTCGGCGTCGTCATGTACGAACTTCTGGGTGGGCGGTTGCCTTATCCCACTTTGGGCGAGGACTGTGACTCTTGTGCCACGATGATTCGACAAAGAGAACAACCGCCAGCACCGCTGGGGTTGCTGAACCGATTGATCTCCAAGGATGTGGAGTCAATCGTCCACGCCTGTCTGGCTTCGAACGCTGCGGCCCGTTACCAATCGGCTCGTCAGTTACAGGAAGACTTGGACGCTCACTTGACGCACCGGCCCCTGAGATACGCTCCGAACCGGTCGCTCGCCGAACGCGCTGCCAAATGGACTCGCCGCCACCCCGCGCTAACCTCAGCGTGGAGTTTGACCGGCGTCTTCACGGCAGTCCTCTTGGCACTCGGCTTGTTCGTCGGAGAGCGGCTGCAATCGGCAAAAAAGCTGGAAGCGACCGCGGCAAGTCAAAAGTTTGTTGAGGGACTGGAAGCAAACCTCCTTCCGCTGGCGATTCCGGGAATGGATTCGAATTCGGCAGAACAGAGCCGCGAAAGATTGCTTGCGCAAATTGCCGAATACTACCGTCAAACGGGTTCTTACAAGCTGGAATGCCTCAGTCCTGAACAACTCGCCCGAGAACAAGAACAGTTGACGGCCGCTGCTTTTTGGTGGGGCCGCAGCGCGCTGGCTAGTTTGGGAACTGCTGGAACGAAGCCGAGGGAAGCGGAGTTAGCTCAGCTTCGCGAAGAGCTTGCTGAGGTCATCCGAACTTTGCCCGCGCCAATCGCGGCGGATTTCAAAGACCTTGGCCTGCTTTTCGACGACTACAGCGCGATGCCAATTGCGATCGAGTCGTGGCAAAAGCGTTTTCAGGAAAGTGAGTGGGTGAGCGCTGGAAAGGAGTCCATCGCGAGCGAAATTCTTGCGGCTGCTCAGGCAATGAGCTCGCAGAATTGGCAGCAGGCACTCGAGTCCCTCGATAAAGCACTCGCTCGGGATGCCGATAATTACCAGGCTTGGCTGCTCAAGGGTCACGCTTGTTTGGCGGCTGGAAAAAAAACGCAAGCCCTTGAGGCGTATTCTTTCTGCACAAAACTTCAGCCGAGTTCTCCTTGGGGCTGGTTCCAGCGCGGCGTCGTGCGACTGGAGCAGGGTGACTTTCAGGGAAGTCTCGCCGACTTCACTCAGTGCATTCAACTGGAACCCAAAGAGCCGACAGCTTGGTTGAACCGAGCCCTCGCGGCGCAAGGCTGTGGACAGCTGGAATTGGCTGCTTCTGATCTGAGCGAAGCAATTGAGCTTGGATGCAGCGAGACGAGAGCTTGGTATCTGCGGCATCTGGTTCATCAGCAACTGGGCCATGCAGAGGAAGCCGAAGCCGACTTAAGGAAATTTTTGGAACTTGAGCCGAGCGACTTGAAGAGTTGGCTGACGAGGGGACTGGCCCACGCCAAAGTGAACCAGCCGGAGCGGGCGATCGCTGATTTTGAAATGAGCGTACGGATCGCGCCGGAATCCGTAGATGCCTGGCAGAATCTCGCAATGGTCCAAAACGAGATGCTGCAGGAAGAGGAATTGGCGATTGAGGCGCTTGGCAAAGTGCTCTCGCTGCGACCTGCTGACCCCAAGCCACTGGCGACTCGCGGGGTCCTACGGGCGCGAGCCGGACGTCGCGACGAAGCGGTTGCCGACGCGCGGGCTGCACTCGAACTCAAGAGCGACGCCGATACTCTCTTCCGGGCGGCTGGAGTTTTTTCCGTGACTTCGCAGCAAGTTGAAAAGGACCGCGAGACGGCCTTTGAGCTGCTCAAAGCGGCCGCGTATCGCGAACCGGAGTATGTGCTCAGTCGACTCGAAGCGAACCAGAATTTCGAAGCGTTACGCCAACATCCTGAATATCAACGAACCCTCGCCAGCTTGCGGCAGTTAGCAGGCCAGCCTGATGCATCTTTTGAGGTCAAGCAATGAACCGACCACGTCCACGAATCAATCGCAAACTGCTCTCATCCGTCTACATCGCGCTCGAACAGCGCGCACTTTTAGCCGCGCTCTTTTTCGAGCCGGGGAGCGAATTAGACGATGTGAAGTCCAGTTCTGACTTTACGAGCGGAGTCGATGACGCAGAGCGATCTTCCGACGTCCAAACATTCCAGTGGACTGTCAACGGAATTCAGCAATCGCCGGAGCCCTCAGATCGGATTCCTTTTATTTCCTTTTATGAGCCGGGTTCGCTTACGGACAGCTGGGAGGCCTTCGATCAGCCAGACCGGCAAGAGAAATTAGCGGGCGACAGTTTTGGCTTCGATATTCCAGAAGATTATCAAGGTGAGATTCGATTTGAGTTGTCTCGACTTCAGCCCGGTGGAGCCAACCTGCGCATCAAGCTGGTCGACCATACTGGTCAGGTTCTCGAGTCGGCTGTTGACTTTGACGGTGAGGGAAAGATTCAAATCTCGGTTTCAGGGCGAGCTGGCGAGCGGCTTACGCTCTTGGTCGAAGGGGACCAGGGAAGTTCCCCTGATAGTTATGAGTTGCTGGTTCAGCTAGTGGAGAGCGAGCAAACCAGCCCGGAAGTGATCTTGCGCGTCAGCCGGGGTGGTGCTTCCAGTTCGAATGGATCGGGAACTCAATTTCCTGGAAGGGGACAGGATCGAGGGGGGGAACAGTCGCTGGTCGCAGAAGAGAAATCTAATGCGGCGGATCAGCCCGACGAGAAGACGGCGATCATTTTGGAGATCGGATTCGGATACAGTGCCTTCTCGCAGGCGAAACATCGAGGCAATCTACTTTCGGCTGACGACGTTGACATTTATCAACTCAAGGTGGGGAGTTTTAAGGGAGGATTCACGCCCGCCCTGAACCTGTCCGTGCGGCGGCTCCAAGCGAACGCCGCAGCGCCGAAAGTGCGTGTTCTCGACGCGCAAGGCGAGTCGGTTGACTGCGAAGTGATCGCAGTAGCCGCCGGCGAGTTTTCAGTCCGTGTTCGTGGGAGTCAGGCTGAGGCTAACTACCGAATTGAAGTGAGCGCAGACGACGCGGAGTTGGGATCGCGGAGTGACTATGAGTTGACCGTCAGCCGTTCGGCAGAGCGCGCTAATTGGAGCAAGCGGTTCGAGGGAGAGGCTGATGGCCAGACACCCGTTTTTCACACCTTGCAGTTGTTGGAACCGCAATCGCTCAACTTCGCCTGGCAGGTGCCGGCCTCAGCCAATCGCTCAGAGGCGCTTCTTTGGGCAACGATTTATGACACGGCAGGGAAAGTCGTCTATCAAGGAGCCAATATTCCACTGGAGGGACGAGCTCAGGGCGCGACTTACCTCACTGCCGGTAGCTACCGCGTCGAAATTCGAGCCGCAGGCGATGTGATCAAAGGGTTGGCCTATTCTCTCTTAGCGCGAGCCGAGGGAGACCGCCAAGGTCCGGAATTAGTTGATAACAGCAGCATGCCCTTCGACCGTCGGCCTCTGGAAACTGAGCTTTATCCGGGCGATAAAGTCACGGATGCGACCTTCCTGTTCTATGACCACAACCATCCAGATCGGTTTTCTCCGCCACCCGGGCCATGACCAAATGAGATAACACCCAGCTCTCCTCATGGTCCCGTACAGAAGTCAGTCAACCTCGTTAGAATAACGCCTTATCCCGGAGCGGTTATTTCCAAGCTGGAACGATAACCTCGCGACAGGATTGGCAAATTCAATCAGAGAGAGGCTGTAAGCATGTGGTTTGCGCGGAACGGATGGAGCCTTTTTTATCTACTGACTTTCCTCTCTCTTGGCGGCGGCTCGCGGGTGCAGGCTCAAGAGTGGCAGACCTTGTTCGATGGCAAGTCGCTTGAGGGCTGGGAACGAGTCGGCAGCGAAACGAGCAAATGGGAAGTTGTCGACGGCGCGATTTGCGGCTCGGGCGACCCCTCGATGCTCGTCTGCACCGCCGGTCCTTTCAAGAATTTCAAATACCGCGCGGAAATCAAAATCAGCGATGGTGGCAACTCCGGGATGTATTTCCGGACTACCCGCAAACCCGGCTTCCTCGACGGTTACGAAGCCCAGATCGACAGCACGCACCGCGACCCGATCCGGACAGGTTCGCTGTACGGACTTTGCCACGTCTACGAACAACTGGTCAAACCAGACACTTGGTTCAATTACGAAGTCGAAGTCCGCGACGGCAAGTGGGGCAACCGCGAAGTGACCAAAATCAAGGTGACGGTCGACGGCAAACAACTCTACGAGTACATCGACTTTGAAAAGCGATTTCCCGCGGGGCATTTTGCGTTTCAGCAGCACGACCCAGGTAGCCGAGTGACAATCCGCAAGGTCGAAGTCCTGCCGCTGGAAGAGTAAGGCGGGAAGAGGGTAAACACAGAGAACACAGAGGACACGGAAAAAATGAGTTTAGAGCTTTGAGCGGAAAGGCGCTAGCCTCCGGTCGAAGTGAGAAAAGGTTTGTGAGCTGTTGGTCAGCTCGTAGAGCAGTCGTCCTTAACTGCTCGGCAGCTTGCGAAAAGTATTTTATCGAGGGCTCGGAATGATTAGGGACAAGCGTTTTACGACCAGTACCCGCTTTTACTGTTCGCCGATGAACTCAAATCGCGGTAGCTCGCGACCGTCGACATTTACCGTCTCAAGGAACATCGATCTGGGGCGGACCCAGAGGCTCTTATCGCCGTAGTCGGTCCGGTAGACGACCAACTCCTCCTCGGTCTCGCTGTGCCGAGCCACACCGATCACGATGTAGTCGCCGCCTTTGTAGTGTCGATATCGTCCAGGTTGGATAGACATGGGGAGAAGTGGGAACGCGGAATGTTGAATGCAGAATGCGGAATTTTAATCGCTCGACCTAATTTGCTGCTAGGCTTTCCTCTCCCATAGGTCCCACGAGTCCCA
>JBJTQD010000031.1:0-6685 GCA_046075445.1 Planctomycetota bacterium | reverse complement strand
GTCATGAGCCGGACGCAGCAACCGATTAATTATTTGAGCTGGGGCGAGGGGCTGGATGCAGCCGCACACGAACAGATGCGGAACGCTTGTCGCTTGCCGATCTCTCGCGCTGCGGCGTTGATGCCTGACGCCCACGTCGGTTACGGACTTCCGATCGGCGGCGTGCTTGCTTGCGAGAATGCCGTGATCCCTTACGGCGTCGGCGTCGATATTGCTTGCCGGATGAAGCTGACGATCACCGACCTCCCTGTGGCACCATTACGCCGCAACGATGCGGCGGAGTGCCGCGAACTCGATCGTTCACTGGAAAAAGGAACCGTGTTTGGCGCTGGAGGTGCGTGGAAGCACGCGGCTGAGCATTCAGTCATGGATGAAGACTGGACAGTTTCGGCTGTGACGCGTGAGATGCGAGATCGTGCTTGGAAGCAACTGGGAACGAGCGGTAGCGGCAACCACTTCGTCGAGTGGGGGCTGATTACGCTTCCCGAAACCCTGGAAGGTGTGCCGGCTGGTGAGTATGTTGCTTTGCTATCGCACAGCGGCAGCCGCGGAACCGGCGCTCAAGTTTGCCAGCGCTACACCCAAATCGCGAGGCAAAAGGCACCAGCTTACATTCGCGACGACCCACAACTGTGCCATCTCGCTTGGCTCGACATGTCGACCAGCGAAGGCCAAGAGTACTGGGCGGCGATGAATCTGATGGGGCAATACGCGCACGCTAACCATGAGGTGATTCACCGCAACGTGACCAAGCTGGCAGGAGCGAATTCCTTGGCCACGATTGAGAACCACCACAACTTTGCTTGGCTCGAGGAGCACGGCGGACGCCAACTGTATGTGCACCGAAAGGGCGCGACTCCAGCGGGTGCTGGTGTACTGGGTATCATCCCGGGAAACATGGCCGACTCGTGTTACGTCGTTCGCGGCAAAGGGCAGGCGAGCAGCCTGAACTCGGCAGCGCACGGAGCGGGACGCGCGATGTCCCGCACCGCAGCCAAAAAGCAATTCCGCTGGGGACCTTGGCGAGATCTGCTTCGCGAGCGGAACGTGCGGTTGTTGGCGGCTGGACTCGATGAAGTTCCAGGCGTCTACAAGGACATCCGCGAGGTGATGGCGGCCCAAGACGACCTCGTTGATATCGTCGGCGAGTTCATGCCGCGAATCGTAATGATGTGCGGCGATGACAGCCGCGCGGAAGACTGAGCGAGAGTTCCCCCGTTGTCTTAAAAATGAGAAGCGGCAAAGCTATCATCGGATGGCTTGCCGCTTTTTATTTTGACCGCATCGACAAAGCAGCTTTGCCCGGAAGGTAAGAGCAGTGAACCCATCCCTGCGCCACCATCCCTTCAAGGCAAAGTAGCGACTCTTTGAAGGCAGCCTTTCGCGATTGGTCATCTTTGAAAGCCGCTTGAATTCGCTGCTTCAGTGCCAACAGGAATGGCTCCAGTTCACCGGAGGACTGCAGCGAGGAGTAGACCAAGCCGTAAATGCCATTGAGTGGCAATCGCTGCAGACCACGGCGCAAGATCGATACGGGAACAATCCGCCCGCCTTTGACCGAGGCAACCATTTCCGACTTCGCTCCGGACAAGTCCAACTTGAACGAGTTCATGCCATCGATCGCGAAGGTGACACCGGCCGGATCAGTGTGCGAGAAATGCTGCTGTACCATCTTGATCCCAGCGAGACTCAGCCCGCCAATGGCCGCCTGCCCTGAGACATCGTCGATTCCGCCATTACTCAACCAGCGAAACGCTTCCTGAGGATCAAAACTCAAACCGGCAGCGCTGGCAATTTCACGGCAGTTATCCAGCACATCCGTAAACAAGCCATTCGCCGAGTACCAATATTCAGCGAACTTTATGTGCTGCCTGACCCGCTGGGTTTGGGTCTCATGGTACTGCGAGCGGAGCCAAACCGGCGACTGTTCATCACGGTCGAGTTCAAGAATCGTCGCCGCACAGTGTTCCGCGGAGGTATGGGTCAGAGTCAATCCAGCAGCCAGAATTGGGTCTGCGAACCCTAGTGACTCGCCGACGAGAAACCAATTCTCACCACAACTTTCCTCGGCCACGTAGGACCAATCATTCGCCGAGGACAACTTGTTGGTGCAAACCGCGTGAGACAAGAGGCGAGAGAGCTCAGGCTCTTGGGCAATTGCCTGGCGGTAGAGCTCTTCAGGTTTCTTCCCGCTCTGCTTGTAAAACTCGGCGTTGCAAACCAGTCCAACACTGGTTCGGCGATCCGAGAGCACGATGTACCAAATCCAACCAAAGGACACGCTGCGGATCAGCACCCGCATCGCCCCTCCCTCGAGCATTGCACTGTTCAGCCCATCGGCTTCCCAATAATTCCAGAAGGCGACATTGCGCAGCAAACTTGGTGCGTCGACTTTGACACCCAGGTCTCGCCGTATGATCGCCGAGTTGCCGCTGGCATCAACATAGTATCGAGCGGTCAGCACGCGGCCGGTTTCAAGCTCTAGACCGGTGACCCGCCGAGTCGCTCCCGCGCCGTCAGTACGAACTCTCAACGCTTTGCACGGCTGGAGAACATCTGCTCCAAGTTCCCTCGCGTGGTCGAGCAGAATCTGGTCGTACTTTGCTCGGTCTACTTGCAGGGCCACCCGCCGCCGCCATCCTGCGAACTTAGCAGGACGGGTTCGGTCGCCAATCTCGGCTTCGGGAATGAAACCGAAAGTCCAAGGTTCGGTCGTCTTGCCCCAGGTGTAGCTCGCCCCCAGCTTGATCGGAAAGCCTGCGGCTTCGACTTTGTCCCAAGCTCCAATTTCGTGAAGCACGCGGCCGATCGGCGGCAGCTGGCTCTCGCCAACGTGCTCGCGAGGAAATTCCTCTCGCTCAATTAGGGCTACACGCAGTTGCGGTGAGTACTTTTTTAGATAAGCAGCCGTCGTCGAGCCACCCGGACCGCCTCCGATGACTGCGACATCATATTGATCGCCATCTCGGATCATGCTTTGTCATCCCAAGCAGGTTCAAACAACAGGTCGGAATCGCCATCGACCAGCCATTTTAATCACTTGGTTGACGCCAATGTAATGTTTTACTTGGCGAAAGAGCACCAAACGGGAAAGTCTTACTTGCGGAATCGCAGTCCCAGAAATACGTTGTGGGTTTGATAACTGAAGTCGCCAAGGCTATCGCCGAAAGTAGTGCTGTCCACAGTCAGTTTTTCTGCCCCGAGGAAGCGGTATTCCGTGTAGAGGTCAACCTGCCGGCGAATTGGATAGTTGATGCCAGCGATGAACTGCCAAGCGAACGACGCATCCTGAATTTCGAATTCTTCTACCGCTGTGTAGGCATTGCCATCAGCATAAATAGCTCCCAAACCTCCACCGAGGTAAAGCGATGGAACTCCCGGGCAGCGAGGGCAGGTGTCGAAAATCAGGTTGAACATGCCCGAACCCGTCCGCAAGCTTCCCGACGCGTTGGTAACATCGCTGTCGAGAAGAAGCCCAGACAAATTGAACTCTTGCTGTGCAAACGAATCGAACTCATGACTACGATAGGTCATTTCGAATTCAGAGCGGACATACTCGATCATCTGACCGCCCACGGCGAAACCAGCCGCGTATCCATCTCGCATATCGAATCCGCTGACGTACTGAGTCGTCGAATCAAAGAATGACTGATCGAAGCTATCAACGTTCGAATATCCGCCGAAAACGCTGAAGTACTTCTGCTGATAGAGCGGTACGTTGCAGGGCGGGTCACTGCAGCCCGTGCTGCCACACCCACCAGTTCCGCCATTGCAATTCGGCGAATTGCACTCGGCCGCGAACCAGTTCGAACTCGTGAGACTCGATCCCGAGCTTTCACCTTCCCATGAAAAGTCATCGGAGCCAGTCTGAGCAGACCAACCGACAGCTGGAAAACAAACCAGCAGAGCGACCATCGCGAAAGTAAGGCGAAGCATTGGGCAGACCCCGTCATGGAAAATTGGGAACATCTGCTTGTAGTTTCGACTCAACTCGCAGAACAGATTTAAAACTCAAATCCCTCAAAGTCCCAAACCGCCACGCTTACCCAAATTCAGCAAAAACAAGCATCCGCCGCATGCACTCATTCGCTAGCGTGCCGCTGCCAATGTCTCCCTGAGCGGCACGGCGCTAGCCGCCGGTGGAATCTACAAACCAGTTCCCCATCCAGCAGGCGGGCCGAGAACAGGCCGCGGGCCGCTGCCAGTGTCTCCCTGAACGGCACGGCGCTAGCCGCCGGTGGAAGCAAAAAACAGGTCCTCTTTCAGCAAGCGGGCAAAAAACCGTCGACAGGGGCGCCGCTCTCTTAGTAGTTGATCAGGCGTTCGGCCATCGTACGCACTTGGTGGCGCCGCTGGAACTCGCTACCACCGGCGGCTAGCGCCGTGCCGCTCAGGGAGATCGGATTAGACAAGGCAGGCTTAGTGCGGGCTGTCTGGCGGGCTGCCCCACCTGAAGGCTCGTCCTCTCCGCGTTCTCTGCGCCTCTGTGTTTACACCTCTTCGAGCGTTCAAGCCGTGGCAGAAAAACGCAAACGCTTAAACGCCAGCTTTTTCTCGCTCGGACTTAACGGCATCGGCTTCCACTTCCGCCACCGTTCGCGACTTCTTTTCGTCTCCCACGATCCCGCCCGCAAATTCTACATCACCGATCCGCTCGATCACGCGATACTTCCGTCGATAATCGTGGTCGATGAAATCGACAAACTTGACCGAGAACTCCATGCTCGGGCTCATTTCCGCCTGCAATCGGCAGCGGGTTTCCTCGGCAATCGCGGCTTGATCAGCCCCCTCGCGGACGATGTACTGGATTTCCAGTTCCCGTTGGTCGCGTTCGTAAACCTTGATTTCAATGATCGCGTTGCTGAATCGTTCATTCAAACGATTGACGAAGCCATTGAAAAATGAGGGATAAAAACGCTGGCCGCGATCCGAAAGGATGTAATTGGAATCTTTACCTTCGATCTTGGTCAGCAAAAACCTCTCTTGCCCTTGCTCATCGCGAACAAACTCGACGTTGGCAATATCCTTCATCTTGTACCGGATGAAAGGGAAATCGCTCAGATGCAAACGGGTGACCACCATCTCTGGCTGGCCGGCGTCATTCGGCTCGGTTTCCACATAAGCAACGTTGGCAAAGATCTCCAACCCGCCCCGCGTTTCATGAGCGATCTCGCCTAACTCGACCGAGCCGTACGAGTCCTCGACTTTACTTCGCGTGAAGACCGACTCGATGTTCCGCCGTTGACAATCGAAAAAAGTCTCGCCGCTGACGTTGATCAATTCGGGATGATGTCGCAAATCGAGTTTGTATCGGCGAATCGTGTGAGCGATCATGTTCATTGGGGAGGGAAAGACGAGCAAGAGTTTCGGTTTAAAACGGTTGAGGTCGTCGACCAATCCCCGCACGGTCTGCTCGTTGATCTTGTCGAAAAGGTGATACCGAAATCCTGTTAGCCAACTAAATCCATTGAACTTCACCATGTCGTCAATGTTGTAGGTGTTCTTCGGGTAGAAGATCATCATCCGTTCACCCGGTCGCCAGCCCATTCGATACCAGCATTTGAAAAAGGTGAACAGCATCGAAAACATGTGATGCTTGGTCATCCAGACAACCAGCGGCAGGGCACTGCTTCCTCCGGTCGCCATCGGCATCAGAAAATTACCCCGCCGCAGTCGCATAATCGACTCCAACGGGCGGCCTTCAACGACCAACTGCCGACTCTTCGCATCGGACTTGGCGAGGCTTTCCTCCATGACGGCCTGCCCCGCTTCGGCGTAGTCCTGCTTGGTCATCGAAGGTAGACGGGCGTAGTTGGCGAAGAAGGCCTCGTCGCTCGCCTTGCGATTCGCGTCAAGAAAGTCGTTGAATTTCCCTTTGAACCAGGAATTGTTCGAATTCACTTTCTCGAGCAAGTCTTGCAGGTCGCGCCGCATTTGAGGGCGGACATTGCTCAACCGCTCGCCGACCACGACCTCGCGATACAGTTTGGAAACACCCGTCAGTCCAAAAACCGCTTTGAAAAAAGCTCGTGCCATTCGCTCTTTGCTCCCTAGTCACCCGGCAACAAATCCAGTTGCGCTTTCGTCTACCGCTGCATTGCACATTTACTCTGGCAAGCGATGTCCAAGTTTTTCTCGCTTGGTCGCGAGATAGGCCGCGTTGTGCTCGTTGATGGGCGGCAGGATCGGGACCTGATCGACCACTTCAAGATCAAAACCTCGCAGATTAAAAGCTTCTGTTTTCTTGGGGTTGTTAGTCA
This sequence comes from Planctomycetota bacterium, assembly GCA_046075445.1. Classification (GTDB taxonomy): domain Bacteria; phylum Planctomycetota; class Planctomycetia; order Pirellulales; family Pirellulaceae; genus BJ22. Next base: position 425 of record JBJTQD010000031.1, on the reverse strand, counting down.
GCAATCGGATTCGATTCAAGCCGAGGTCCTTGAGAATTTGAATCCCCACCCCGTAATCCCTCATATCCGCCTTATATCCCAAAGCCATGTTGGCTTCGACTGTATCAAGTCCTTGGTCCTGCAGATTGTAGGCTTTGATTTTTTCGACCAGCCCAATCCCTCGTCCCTCTTGCGGCAAGTAAACAAGCGCTCCATGCCCCTCGCGAGAAATCATTTCCAGAGCCATATGCAATTGGTCGCCGCAATCGCAGCGAAGCGAACTTAGCAAGTCGCCCGTAAAGCAACTGCTATGCATCCGTACCAGCGGAGGCAACTTTTGCTTTTCCGGTTGGCCCATCACAATTGCCATCGGTTGCTGAGATTCGTACTTCACATCGTACGCAATCACCCGAAACTCGCCATATTTGGTCGGCAAGCGAGCCGAA
>JBJTQD010000030.1:0-3345 GCA_046075445.1 Planctomycetota bacterium | reverse complement strand
CAGGGCGGTGGCAGACGCTCTGGAAACTTCAACTTCCCGCCGCGATCCGGTTTTTGGTGATCGGAATGCGAATCGCCTGCGGACTCGCTGTAATCGGCGCCATCGTCGGCGAATTCTTCGTCGGCAACGGAACCGCATACGACGGCCTCGGCACGCTCATGACCCAGTGGCAAGTTCGCCAAAAAACCGACGCATTGATAGCCGCTGTGGGAGCGAGTACCCTACTCGGTGTCGCATTTTTCGCCGGTGTCAATCTGCTCAGCAACACGCTGCTGCGCCGCTGGACCCGGACCATCGATTTCGAATCCACTGGATAAAGAGTCTCCGCATGAGCCGCAATGTCTTTCGCTTCAGCAACCGACTCATTGCAATTCTCGGAATGCTCACCCTGCTGGTGCTCGCCGTCGGCTGCGGCGCAAAACCGAAAGCTGCTGAGACGCAAACGAACAATGCCAAGCCAAAGCGGGATAAGGTTAAGCTGCTCCTGAACTGGTACCCTGAAGCCGAACACGGCGGCTTCTATGCTGCCCTAGTCCACGGCCTCTACGAAAAACACGGGCTCGACGTTGAAGTCCTCCCCGGCGGCCGCACTTCCGCCGTCACTCCCGAACTGGTACTCGGACGCGTCCCGTTCGGCGTCGGCAACGCTGACGATATCTATCTCGGAAGAAGTGAAGAAAGTCCGCTCGTCGCCTTGATGGCTCCGCTCCAAATCAACCCGCGCTGCATCATGGTCCGCAAGGACTCGGGGATCACTTCGCTGGCCGAACTGAAGAACATCAAGCTGGAAGCGGACGGCGGCCGCCCCGATATCGCTTTCCTGCAAAGCAAAGGCCTGCTTCACGAAAGCGTGAAGGTCGTTCCGTACTTTGGGTCCGTGGCCCAACTGGTCGCCGGCCCGGGGACTGCTCAGCAAGCCTACTCCTTCAGCGAACCGTTCCTCGCAAAACAAGAAGGCGTGGAAGTCACCAACCTGATGCTGGCCGAACTCGGCTACAACCCCTACGCCTGCGTTTTGATGAGCATCGACAAATACGTCGCGGAGAACAAAGACATCTCGCGCCGAATGGTCGCTGCCTGTATCGAAGGCTGGCAACAATACCTTCGCGACCCGGCGAAGACCAATGAGTACATCCTCAAGCAAAACCAACAAGGGATGACCAAAGAGGCGCTCGACTTCGGCGCCGTAGCGATGAAGGAACTCTGCCTCCCCGCGGGAATGCCCGAATCCGATCTCGGCAAAATGACCGCTGAACGCTGGAGCACCCTGTTCCAACAGATGGTCGACCTCAAGCTGATTGACCCGGCGAAAATCAAACCCGAGCAAGGCTATCTCTGGCCGGTGAAGTAAGAGGGGAAACGCAGAGGCACAGAGGAACAGTGATAGGACGAGAAGTAGGCTATGGATTAATAAACATTTCGATTATGCCGTAGTCGCTAGGCAAAGCTAACGGAGCGCTCGAAATGCAGCAACAGAACCGGCTAATTCATCCTCTCATCGGTCCCACGAGTCCCATTCGTCCCAATAGTCCCATCTTCCCATCGAGCAATTCCACCCTGACTCCAGAGATAAAAATTCTCTTTCCTCTTCCTCTGCGTCTCTGTGTTTTCAAACTCTTCCCTCCCAATTATCGATCATGCCGGCGGTAGAGCTTCACCAGCGACTCCGGCTTCGCCCCGCAGCGGAACATCATCGAGATTCGCCAATTGAGCAGCGTCTGCCGCAGCACACCTCGCTTTTCCCAGCGCCGCGGATTGACCATCAACGGCCCAGCCAGCACCATCGGCCGGCCGCGTTTCGCCAAGCGCTGTGAAAGCACGAAGTCTTCCATCAACGCAATCTCAGGAAAACCTCCAACCGCCTCGTACCAATCGCGCCGCACCCACAGTCCTTGGTCGCCGTAGACCAGCCGCTGCCACCAAACTCGTTGGCGATTCCCCCACTCCAGCCACCGGTATTTCCAACTCGGATTCTCAATCCGCTGACGAAAGCCACCCCAGCCCGCCGCTCCTTCGCCCACCACCGCGCGAACCTGGTCAATACTACCCGGCTCAAGCCAACAGTCGGCATGCAAAAACAAAACCACGGTGGAGTCAAACTGCCTCGCACCGTGGTTTAATTGAATTCCGCGACCCGGGGCCGTCTGCACCCGTTCGCAATTGAGTTTGCTCAACAGCTCCCAAGAGCCATCACTGCTGCCGCCGTCGGCAATCAGGACTCGGTCTGCTCCGGCCGCCCAAGCTCGCTCGATTGCCGAACTGAGATGAGCTGCTTCGTTGATTACGGGAATGACAACGCCGACCGTGATTGGCGATGCGGCGTTGCTGTTCATTCCGCGCTCAACTTATCGACCGACTCTATTTCTTCTCTACGGTTGGCTCGGTCACAGCCGCATCAGCTGTCCGCACAACGTTCTCGCTGAGAATAAACTTTTCGACGTTACCAACAGTCTGATACCCAGCCATGTAACGCTTCTGCCACTTGCCATCGATTTTCTGAAAGACGATCAACTGCGGAACTCCGCGATTGCCGATCAGCTTTTGGGCCAATTCCGACTCGTCATCGAGATCGACGGTGGCGTAGTGAAAATCTTTGAATGCGTCCTTGCTGAGGAGTTGTGGGATGGTGGTCGCTTTCATCGATTGACACGGAGGACACCAGGTAGCGGTCACAAGCACGAGCATCGGTTTGTCACCTTGCTGCGCTTTGGCGTAAGCGGTTTTGTAATCGAGAGGCTCGTCCGCGAGGACGGGCACAGTGGCTGTCAGCAATAACAGCCATGACAAAAACAGTTTCATATTCCGCTCCTTCGCCGAAGTTACGTCTCCGGCTATCCCTGGTTCTGCGCCTTAAAGGCTGTCGCCGCATCCACTCGGCGGTTGATCCAGCCCGGTCGGTCCTTCCGTGTCTCTCCGGACCATACCCAGGCACTCTCAAAATCCTCAAGAAAAGTATCGGTAAGCAAACGCCGCCCTGCTCGCAGGATTGTGCGAATTCGACGGGCCGTTTTCGCACAGAGCCAGCTTTTTCGTAAAGAAATTCGGGTTGTTCCGGAGGCAACACCCGACCAACATTCATCACCGCAACAGCAACTGTAAAACTTTACCGACTCTACCGATTTTCAGACTGACACTGGCAAGCCACTGCGACATCTTGACCAAACAGCTTTCTAACCAAACGGCGTTAACAACTCTGCTTAACTACTACCCAAATGGAATTCCTCTCCCGTTCACCCCCAGTGCCGCCTCTTGGGACTGCAATAACCAAACTAACCATCAGTACACGGCTCTTCGCCCCGACAGGGCGCTTTAGCTTAGCGTAGGGTCAGCGAGGCTCTGTGAGCG
>JBJTQD010000029.1:0-4138 GCA_046075445.1 Planctomycetota bacterium | reverse complement strand
TCCCCCAAGGGGGCGAGGGGGAGAAAGAAATTTTCGAGGGCGCGTGCGCGATAGAGAGCGAAGGGAGTTTTAGAGCCTTCGTGCGCGCGAGAGAGCGAAAGAAATTTTCGAGGTCGTGTGCGCCAGAGAGCGGAAGATGTTTTCGAGGGCGCGTGCGAGCGAGAGAGCGAATGAAGTTTTATAGGGCGCATGGGCGCGAGAGCGAAAGACGTTTTAGAGGGCGCGTGGGCGCGAGAGCGAAAGAATTTTAAAAGGGCGCGGGTGAGCGAGAGAAAGAGATTTTGTCTGGCGGAAGCGGGGGCTTTAGGTTTGGGTTGACCCGAGGGTGTCTTTCCAGAGGCAGCCGGCCCAGGACCAGCCTACGCCGAAGCCGACAAGCGCGTTCCAAGTATCTCGTTTAAGTTCACCGCTACTGCGGAGTTGGTCGATCAGGATTGGCAGGGTGCAGGAGACAGTGTTGCCCACATCTGCTAAACGGATCGGGAGTTGTTGTTCGGGAATGTTCATAGCTTGGCGGAGCAGTTCAAGCATCTTTTGCGTTGCTTGATGAAACAGGTATTGGTCGATTCCGCTTTTCTCGATCCCCGCTGCTTCACATACTTGGTTGACCAGTTCAGGAATTGCACCGACCGTGAAGCTCATCAGGCTGGCGCCGTCCATGTAGAGATCGCTAGCCCAGCGTTTTCGGTGTCGCGGTTTGATTCCGCAATCTGGTTTGCGAAACCCGCCTTTCTCTGCGAACAGCGTGTCGGCTCCGCTGCCGTCGGTGCCAAATTGAAAACCGAGGAGTGTCGGTTCATCACTTGTTTCGATTAGGGTGGCTGTCGCAGCATCGCTGAAAATGGTTCGCAAGCTGCGGTCGTCGGTATGGATTAGCTTGGTGTAAGTCTCGCCCGTCAAAAAGAGAATTCGTTTGGCAACGCCCGAGCGGATCAAGCCGTCAGCCAGTGAGAGACCGTAGACGTAGCCGCTGCAGCCGAGGTTGAAATCGAGGGCACCGATTCGGGTTGGGAGTTGGAGGCGCCGCTGCAACAGGCAGGCTGTCGTGGGTAGCGCGTAGTCTGGTGTCTGGGTGCAAAACAGCAAGTAATCGATCGAGTTGCGGTCGATTCCGGTTGCGGCAAACAGCTTTTCGGCTGAGGCGGCGGCCAAATCGGATGAGCACTCGTCGGGGGCGGCAATATACCGTTGGCGGATTCCGGTTTTCGATTCGATCTCCGCGATTTCCCATTTGGGCTGGGCGCGTTGCAGGTCTTCGTTTGTTTCGACCCGTTCGGGGAAATGAACTGCGATGGGGCCAACAGCAGCGTATTTCACGGGATTCTCTATTCCTTGAGGTGATTGGCCGGGAGGCCGAAGCCGAATCGGGGGTCCGGATTGTTTCGCTGGGCTGGATTCGATTCCGAATTGTGAGGAGTCGTCGCGAGGTTGGCAGTCAGGTCGTGCCGTGACCGCAGAAGCCAACTCTGCCGCGAGGCCAATTTTAGCAAAAAGCTCTGATCGAAGACCAGTAAACGTCCCCAAATGCTACCGAAATTCAGTGCGATCGGCCAGCGCAGCCGCAATTCAACGAAATTGCCTCGGCAGAACCGAGTTTGCCCGAATTTGCGGCTTTGGATTACACTTGTCGCGGTGGATTCCTATTAACACAATCAGGCCTTCGCAGCGAAACCGTCTTACAATCCGATGAATCTTGACCCCGCGATCAACCGAACCGAAACCAACGAGACGCCCCAAGTCGTCGCGGTAATCGACATTGGCGCGTCTTCGATTCGGATGCAAATTGCTGAACTTTCCTGGGATCGAACCGTTCGCAAACTGGAGTCGCTCAGCCAAGCGGTGAGCATCGGCCGCGACTCATTCACTCAGGGGGTGATTAGTAAAGAGTCCATAGAGGACTGCGTTCGAGTTTTAAAAATCTATCGGCAGCGTTTGGTCGAGTACGGAATCAACTCACCCAAGTCGATTCGCGTGGTTGGTACCAGCGGCGTGCGTGAGGCGAGCAATCGGCTGGCTTTCCAGGACCGAATTTACATCGCGACGGGATTTGAACTTGAGCCTTTCGATGAGGCCGAATTGCACCGGGTGACTTACCTCGGGATCCAGCCGTTTTTGAAAGCCCATGCCGAGTACTTCAGCGGTGACACGGTGGTCTCGGAGGTGGGAGGCGGGACGACAGAATTCTTATTCCTGAATCGGGAAGACGTCGCTTTTGCGAGGACGTTTCGGCTAGGAGCATTGCGGTTGCGGCGGGTGCTCGATTCCTACGACGCTCCGCAAGCGAAGACGCGGCGGATTCTGGAGTCTCAAATTTCTCAAGCGATTCAGCAGATTCAGCATTTGGTGCACGACGAGACTGCGGCCTATGTGGCGATGGGCGGCGATATTCGATTCGCTGTTTCTCAGCTATTGGGCGGTTTTCAATCCAGCAATATTGCGAGGTTGAGCGTCAAGCAACTGCAGGAATTTACTGAAGAGATTCTAGAGAGCACGCCCGACTCTCTGGCCAGTCAATTTCACCTCAGCCTTCCGGACGCCAACTCGCTGGGACCGGCATTGCTGACGCATGCGATGCTGGCGAAACACTTCCACTCCGAAGAATTGTTGGTTGTGAATGTCAATCTCCGCGACGGACTGTTGATGGAGATGGCTAGTCACGGCCGTTGGTCAGAGTCGATTCAAAGTCAAATCGTTCGATCCGCGACTTTGCTCGGCAAGAAATACGATTTCGATCTGAACCATGCCAATCACACCGCCTATTTGGCTTGTCAGCTATTTGATCAGTGGCGTCCGCTGCATGGAATGGACAATCGCTTTCAAATGATTCTGCATTTGGCGGCGTTACTGCATGAAATTGGCGTCTATGTCAATCTTCGCAGCTACCATAAGCACTCGATGTACCTGATCCAGAATTCCGAGTTGTTCGGGATTGGTGAACGAGATTTGTTGCTGATCGGGCTCGTCGCGCGTTATCACCGAAGGGCAACGCCGCAGCCGAGCCACGAGGGGTATTCGCTGCTCGATAGGGAGTCGCGAGTCGCTGTCGCCAAGTTGGCGTCGATTCTGCGAATCGCATCGGCTTTGGATGTGACTCGTTCTCAAAGAATTGCCCACCTTCAAACCCGGATTGTCGGAGACGAGGTGCAATTGATAGCGGCCGGAGTTTCTGATCTGGCTGTAGAGCACCTTGAACTGAGGGATGCGGGAGCGATGTTCGAGGATTTGTTTGGTTGCCGTTTGATTCTTGGCTCTGAGGAAACGCTAGGTAAAGATGAATCGTAGTGAGTCCTATTTCAATCGCGAATCGAGTTGGTTGAATTTCAACCAGCGGGTTTTGGAGCAAGCTTTTAACGCGGCCAATCCGATTCTGGAGCGGGTTAAGTTTCTGGCGATTACCGCATCGAATCTGGATGAGTTTTTCATGGTCCGGGTCGGAAGTCTTTCGATCGCGGCGGCGAGTGGATCGAATCAAACCGACATTGCCGGGTTGACCGCTCAGGACCAACTCAAACTGATTCGCAAGCGGATCCTGGAGCAAAATCAGTTGCAGTACGGCTGTTTGCTGGATGAACTGTTGCCGGGCTTGGCGGAACACCGGATTCAGCGATTGGAGCCGGGGCAGTTGTCGAGTCGGCAGCGCGAGTACCTCGCTAGTTATTTTGAAGAGGAGATTGTCTCGATTCTTTCGCCGGTCGCAGTCGAGCGCCCTGAGGATTTTCCCGTTTTGCGAGGGGCACGGATGTGCGTCTGTGTGCGGCTGGGGAATGGCTCTGGTGGGAAGCTACGGCCGAAAACTTTGGCGGGAGAGTCGGGAAGTGACGCGAGTGAAACGGGTAGTCGGTTTGTGCTGATCCCGTTTGCGAGTAATTTGCCGCGGATCATATCACTGCCTCGCGACGCGGGATACGAGTTCTTGCTGCTTGAGGATTTGATTGGCCTGTTCCTGGACCGGCTCCTGCCTGAGACAACCGCCTAGCCGCTCGTTTTCTGCGGCGGCATCCCGAGATGCGTGAGGTGTATCGCAAAACATTGCTCCTGCTCGAAGCGAATCCGCAGCATCCTTCGCTGCATCTTCATGCCCTACGGGGCCGCCTTGAAGGGCTACATTCGGTATCGATCAACCTGAGCTACCGCATCA
>JBJTQD010000028.1:0-10408 GCA_046075445.1 Planctomycetota bacterium | reverse complement strand
GTTTCGCCTTCCTTGATCGCCGCCGCAGCCGAACAGCAAGTCGCCGACGGTAAACTGCTCGCTGCTCAAGGAGCTTTTGACCTCAAAGCCCGCGCTTCGACCATCAACCAACCGCTCGGCTTCTACCAGAACTACCGCGCGGGCGCACTGCTAAGTCAACCACTCTATGATTCGGGCGGCTACCTCTACGGCGGCTACAAGCTCGGACGCGGTGACTTTCCGACTTGGTACAAGGAACGGCAAACGGACGGCAATGGAGAGTATGCCGTCGGCTTCGGACTGCCGCTGCTTCAGAATCGGCAAATCGACAAACGCCGCGCGGAGCTTTTCCAAGCCGACTTGAACTCTCAGGCGGTTGAGCCGATGGTCCGGACTCAGCTGATCTTTTTCTCCCGCGATGCAGCCTATGCCTACTGGTACTGGGTCGCTCTCGGTCAAACGATGCAAGTCGCGAGGAGTCAGTTGCAACTGGCCGAAGCCCGCGTCCAGCAGATCGCTTTGCGAGTCGAAAAGGGCGACCTGCCAGAAATTGCGACGATTGACAACGATCGCTTTATCGCTGCCCGGCAAACGAAGCTGATCGAAGCCAACCGAAAATTCCAAGCCGCCTCCATCAAACTCTCGCTCTTCCTGCGGACGCCTGATGGCCAGCCGTTCCTTCCGAATGCCTCGCAGCTCCCCCAAGATTTTCCGGCGGTTGTTGATTTCACCGAAGCAAATTTTGATGGCGACCTAGCCGAAGCGATTGCGGCTCGCCCCGAAATTCGCGAGCTCGATTTTGATTTGGAGAAAGTCAACGTTGAGATGGCGGCGGCTGAAAATCAAATGCTTCCCAAACTCGATGCGATTGTCGAGGCATCGAAAGATACCGGCACTCCAGCCAGCGGCATTGAGGACAAAACTCCATTTGAAATGGAGGCTGGACTGCTCGCCGAAGTTCCGCTGCAGCGGCGCGAAGCCCGCGGAAAATTCCGGGCCGCTCAAGGCAAACAAGCCCAGTTGATGGCAAATCGCGAATTCATCGTCAACAAGATCACCACCGGGCTGCAGGATGCTTACTCGGCCATCCTCAACGCGCACGATCGCTTCGAGCAGGCTCGAATCAACAAGAACCTGGCAATTCGTTCGCTGGAGATCGGGCGTCAACAATTCCAGGCTGGCGACATCGACCTGATCGTGCTCAATATCTACGAGCAAGCCGAAGCGGAAGCCGAACTCCAAGTGATTGATGCCGAAGCCGATTACTTCTCGGCACTGGCCGACTACCATGCGGTCCTTGGCCAAGTCCGCTGAATGTAGTGACTTTGCTTACATCGGCTTGTCTGGCACGAGGTCGGTTTGCAGTTCGGGGCTGGCGGCTCGCACGGGTGACTCGGCCAACCCGAGTTCGCGCCGAACAATGTTGGTCCCTTGAGCAATCGAAGTTGTCTTGAAAAAAGCGATCTCGCGGTTGCAGCCCTGCCGTCCGAATCCACAATCGGTCGAGATGATCAGCCTTTCGGGCGGGATATGTTTCATCGCAGCGCGAATCGTACCCGCGACCTCCTCGGGAGTTTCAACCTGCAGCCGACGATGGCTGACCACGCCGACGCAGACCTTCTTTCCGGCTCGCTGCATGTAGGGCGCGAGCAATTCAACTTCGCGCATCTCCCGGTCCTTGGTTTCAATCGTCCAGACATCGCCGCGGGCTTCGTTCATGTACATTTCGAGCGATGCCGCGTAGCTGTCGTTCTCGATCACCCGCTGCATATTGGGATTTCCCCAGCAGGTATGAATCCAAATCTCGACATCGTCCAAGCCCTGAACTTCGCGGTTGTAGCAGTCGAGATAAAACCGGACATCATCGTGGTCTTTACCGAACGTGTTGGCCATGAAATGCAGGCAGGGCTCTTCAATCTGAATGCAGCGGCATCCGGCATCGCGCAGCGCCAGGAGCTCGCGGTTCATGCACTCGGCCATGTCCCAAAGGACTTGCCGCTTGTCTTTGTAATGCGAGGTGTGAATGTCGAGAAACAGCCCCATCACCTGAGTGCAGCAGGTTCCGAACTTGATTGGCTTGTCGGTCTTGGCCTGAGCCATCCGCCAGATTTTGGGATAGTCCAGCGGACGGTAGGTGATCGGCCCAACTACGCGCGGCCAGCGCCAGCCGGTGTAAATTTCATTGAGCATCGTCCCCGCGGGATACTTCAGCCAAGGCGATCGCGTCGCCCACGACTGCAGGTGATCGCCCTCAAAGCCGCCCCAGCGCTGGAGCGGGTAATGGTGCCAGCTTCGCCCAGCGTAATCCTCGTCACAATGCAGGTCGCCATGGGTCAAAATATCGATCCCGGCTCGGTCCTGGTCCGAAACCACAACGGCCAGAGCATCTTGGAATTTCTCGCGAAAGCGCACGTCCATCATGCAGGTGTCGAGCGAACGTCCCCACATGCTCTCGTCCATCCACCGCGGCCGTGGCCAAGACCCCGTAATCGTGGCTGGCAAGACTTGATTGGCGGTTACGGTAAACATTAGCGCAAACCTCTTGTGGTATGATTCAAATGCGGGTCAAAACCTCTGGAGTCGGGAACGGGCAGAATACACCACGCTCCAACCCATGTGAACCACGGTTTGGAGCGGGCCGCTGTTGGCAACTGCGAACTCTGGCTAAACCCAAAGGTGTTGTGGAGAAGTCCCCGAAACGACTATCTTCAAGTTTCTGAAAGCCGCTCCAGCCGAGCAAGCTCGCTCACTTCGCCTCGCCTCACGATGACGGGCTGAACGAAGTCTGCTCAGCGTGTACCGTGCGAACACATTTCGCTCTTCCCTTTTTTCTCGAGCCCGAAAACGAAACCGTATGTTCTTAGCCGAGCCACAACCAACTCAATTTGATATTCGGTTCAGCATTTTTGGAATTCCGGTCCGAGTCCACCCGGCGTTTTTCTTGATGCCGCTGATTCTCGGGGGAGGATTGCTTCAGGGTGAGGACGCCGGAAGCACCGGGATGAATTTCCTGATCCTGACGGCGGTGTTTTTCGTTTCGCTCTTGGTCCATGAACTGGGACACTCGCTCGCGATGCGAGCTTTCGGCCAACCTTCGTACATCGTTCTCTACTGGATGGGGGGCTTGGCAATTCCCGACATGGGACGCTGGAACTCAGGTCGCGCCCGCCCGCGAACACCGATGACCCAGCTGATCATTTCCGCTGCGGGACCGATCGCGGGAATGCTGCTAGGGCTGGTGCTGGTGGCCGTCCTTTTTGCCTTAGGCGGAAACATCTACTGGGAGAAGATTATGATCTTTCCGATTCCGCTCCCTGATTTGCGGGAGACTGATTTTTTTGATAATCGAGCAATGTGGGTCCTGATGGCGTCTGGCATGTTCTCCTGTTTCTTTTGGAACCTGCTGAACCTGGCGCCTGTCCTGCCGCTGGATGGCGGGCAAATTTCAAATTCGCTATTCACAATGTTCGACCCGCGCAATGGCACCCGGAATGCCTTGGTCCTTTCGCTGATCACCGGCGTCGCGCTCGTCGTTCTGAGTTTGCAAAGCGAGAACCGATTCGGAGCCTTCTTTTTCGGCTTCATGGCGTTTGAGAGTTTTCAGGCACTGCAAAGCTACGGCGGTTACAGACGCTGGTAGCCCCAATTTGTAGGGTGGGTCGCAACCGCGCGCAAAGCGTTGCTATCAGCCGCAACGAAGCCGCGGTGCGCACCCACCACGCGGCGGTGGAGCGGTCTCGATCTCAACCGCGCGGCCATTGATGGTGGCCTGCGCGGCACCGCACCTCGCCTGCGCCAAAGCCTGGCGGCTTTGGGCTGCGGCTACGGGCTAAGCGAAAAATCAGGCTACACCGTTTTTTTCGCGGAACGTGCGAGTACCGCTGGTGGTTTGAGGGCAGGTTAAATTTTCCTTGCGGCGCTGTTCATTCCCGCGGCCCTCACCCACCCTGCAATTTTCCTGCTCTGTGGCCTCAGCGTCTCTGTGTTTATCCCTTCCTCGAACCCTCAAAGCAGCTATCCGCTCGTAAGATTAGCCGATATTGCTAACCCAAAGGCTTGCTAGCATCCCGCCCTCAAATTTTGCCCAGCCCGCAAACTTTCTCAAGTTGGGCCTGGCGGGCGGCCGATGAACGATGATGTATCGTTGCGGGGGGGCAATCCGCTAACGCTGCGCGCTCTTCAGACGCAGCGCGAATCGAGACTATCCCGTGTCGACCGCCAACCCAGCCCAACCTGCACCACAAAGCCAGCCCGAGCGCAGCTGGCTCGATCCGCTGCTGGATTGGCTGGCGGGCTGGGGCGAACTTGTCCTTGAGACCTTTGCCGCAATCGGTGATTTCAGCCTCTTCTTTTTCCGGACACTCGTCTGGCTCTTTACTCGCTTCCCCCGCTTCGAAACGCTCTGGCCGAATTTTCACCAAGTCGGCGTTTCCAGCCTCCCGGTGATCGCCTTGACCGGTACCTTTATTGGGATGGTGCTCGCCGTACAAAGCTTCTATCAGTTCCGGACACTGGGACTGGAGACGCGACTGGGCGCCGTGATCAACATGTCGCTGGTTCGTGAATTGGGGCCAGTGCTTGCCGCGACAATGCTCGCAGGCCGCGTCGGCAGCTCAATGGCAGCCGAACTCGGCACAATGCGGGTGACTGAACAGATCGACGCCCTCTCAGCGATGGGAGCCAATCCCATCCGCTACTTGGTCGTGCCGCGATTTCTCGCCTGTCTGCTGCTGATTCCGCTGCTGACCATCATGGCTGACTTCATGGGCGTCGCGGGCGGGCACTTTTACAGCGTGATGGTGCTCGGAATCGATATGCATCACTACTGGTATAACTCAGCCCTTTTCGTTGGTCCGTACGACATTTTTGTAGGCATCTTTAAAAGCGTTTTCTTCGGCGCGGCAATCGCCATGGTCAGTTGCTATCAGGGATTCCACTGTTCGGCTGGAGCCGAGGGCGTAGGCCGCGCGGCGACCGCTTCCTTCGTTTACTCGTTTGTTCTGATTCTCTTCCTCGACCTAGTCTTAGGGATCGCACTCGATGCGGTCTATTTTACGATCTTCCCCGAAGGCGCGAGGTTGTTCTGAGATGATTGAATCCCTGCTCGAAAATCAGCGACCCCAACTGGAACTGCGGAATGTCTCGGTGACGTTCGGCACCCAGCAGGTACTGCGCAAAATCAATCTCTCGATTCCAGCCGGGCAGACCCTGGTCGTGCTCGGCGAGAGCGGCTGCGGCAAGACGGTCCTGATGAAAACGCTGATTGGCCTGGTAACCCCAACTTCGGGGCAAGTCCTCTTCGAGAGCCATGACCTGACTGAGCTCGATGACCGCGAGCTCAGTCAACTTCGCCTCCGTTACGGCTTTGTTTTTCAAAACGCGGCACTGTTCGACAGCATGACGATTGCCCAGAACATTGCCTTTCCGCTGAAACAAGAGGGACGCTGGACAGCGAGCGAAATTCGCGAAAAAGTACTCGCTAAACTGACCGAAGTCGGCTTGCCGGCAGAAGTGATTTTCAAAAAGCCCGCACAGCTCTCAGGTGGCATGCGTAAGCGAGTTGGCTTGGCCCGGGCGCTGATTATGAACCCTGACGTGATTCTCTACGACGAGCCGACCACGGGGCTCGATCCGATTATGACTGACGTGATCAACCAGTTGATCATTCGAACGCGGCGACGCAATCCGGTCACCAGCGTGATCGTCACGCACAATATGGATACGGCTCGACGCGTTCCCGATCGCGTCGTAATGCTCTATCCCTTGACCCGACTCGATCCGAACGAACCACAAGTCGTTTTCGATGGTCCACCGGGAGAACTGGACCAATCCCGCGACCGCCGCGTACGGCAGTTTGTCAACGGCGAAGCGGGCCAGCGATTGATGGAAATGCTCTCCAACTCACGAACGGTCGAAGAGGGTAGCTTCTAGCCGCCCTCCTGAAAGGTATTGATAGAACGATGGAAGATCGCTCCCTGAAAATCCAGATTGGCCTGTTTGTTGTCGCAGCGCTGGCGGTGCTGGTGTTCCTCGTGTTCCTCAACAGCGAGGGCTTCCGTCGACAGTACACGGTCTATATCAAACCGCAAACCGCTCCGGGTGTGACCAAGGATACGCCAATCCGAAAGAATGGCATTCTGATTGGGCGAGTTGGCAGTGTTAAGTCTGAAGAAGACCACGTCGTCCTCATGCTCCGCATAAATTCAGACGAGACAGTCTACTCCAATGACGTCTGTTCAATCGGTACGGACTCTTTCCTCGGCGACTCGGTCGTCGAGATCATCCCGGTCAAATCTGAAGAACGAGGCGAGCCGCTGGCCAACGGGGGCGCACTGACGACAGTCAACGTCCGGCGCAATCCGCTGGAGATCGTTGACGTGGTGATGAAACTGGAGTCCCAAGCCTCCAATACGATGAACGCCATGCAAAAGGCAAGTGATCAAGTTGCCGAGGCGGGAGCTGGGATCAAAAACCTGGCCGACCAAGTTCAAGACGCGATCGGCAGCAATGACAGCGATTTCAAAAAGCTGATCGAAAACGTCCAGCAAACCAGCAAGAAGGCCCAGCTCGCTTTGGACAATTTCAACAAGTTGTTTGAAGGGATCAATGAGGTCGTGGGAACGCAGGAATTCAAAGACCAATTGCGTGACGCGGTCCGCAAAGTTCCTGAAATGTTCGACGAATTGCGGACAACCATCGCGGATACCCGGGAGACGATCAACACGTTCCGCGAGGTCTCGTCGACCGCCAAGAAGAATCTCGAGAATCTCGAGCCGATGAGCGAAGCGATTCGCGACCAAGGTCCTGAGATCGTCAAACAGGTTCGGGAAAGCCTGAAGAACATTGACAGCTTGATGGCTGAGGCGAAGAAATTTTCCGATGTGCTCGCAAAGGTCAATAATGGCGAGGGAACTGTTGGCAAGCTGATCAATGATCCTGAACTGTACAACAACGTCAACGCGGCGGCGAAAAATATCAAGCTAATGACAGTACAGCTCGAGCCCCTGATCGGCGACATTCGCCTGTTTGCCGACTCGCTTGCTCGCGACCCGTCCTCGCTGGTCAAAGGCGCACTGAACAAGAAGCCGGCTGGCAGCGGCTACAAGGGAACAACCGTCGGACAAGGCCGGTCCGGATTGCAGTAAAGCCGGGGGCGGTTCGACGCAGAACCCTGAGTAGATGCCAAGAGGAGACCGGAGGTCGAGGAACCGGCGAGGTCGGGAGACCTGCGCCGAGCGCCGGGTTTTATTTCGCTGCCGAACCGGGCGCTGGTGCGAAGACCGAACTGAACAAGTCTTTTCTTTCTACTGCTCTTCTGTTCTAAAATCTTCTACTCTCGCGCAGCGCGGGGCTGGCGCGAAGCCCCCCGGCTGATGGAGACGAAGAAAGGTCGGCTGATTTGTACCGCTTGACCAACTTTAGCTTCGCCTCGCCGTTGGCTACGAGCTAAACGAATGAAGAACCTCGAAAGGCCACCACCGGACCTTGTGTCGGTGGAGCCATGACTAGCCAGCTACACCCGTTCCGGATCACAAATATTTTTCAAGCACCGGCGCAATCCCAACTCACGCCGCTCGGCGCTTCTCTGGCCGACTTTCCAGCTTGCTCAGGATAATCTCCGCGGCTCGCTCCGACGCGCCCGCAATGGCAAACTTCTGCTTCAGCCGCCCCAGCCAGCCGCGCCGCCGCTGCAACTCCTGAGGCTGACTCAGCATCCGGCTCACTTGACGCGCTAGCGCCGCGGAGCAATCGTGTCGCGTCAGGTACTCAGGCATCGGGACATCTTCCGCGCCCGGCTTGTCCGGGTCGTAAGTCGCCCAAGTCTTCCGCTCGATCGAATCGCTCGCCATCAGGTTGACCAGCGTGATGTACTTGCAGCGAAGAAAGGTATTCTTGAAAAAATTCATCAGCCGCGAGACCCGGTAAACAATCACCGTCGGCAACTGATGGTACATCAGCTCCAGCGAAACCGATCCGCTGCAGGCAAGGCACACATCCGCAGATTGCATCAGCTCGGGCGTCCGGTTCCAGAAAGGCCTAATCGGCGACCCCGCCGCTCGCAGTTCGGCTTCAATCTGCTGAAACTGCTGCTCGCGGTAACAGCCCACCGCAACGCGCAGCTCCGGATGCTCTCGCAAACACTGCTCCGCCGCAGCTCGCAGCATCGGCCAATGAATTCGGACTTCCTGATTGCGCGACCCTGGCAACAGGAGCAACAGCGGGCCCTCCCCCTCCTGCTGCTCCGCGACAAACGGCTCATCGTACCTCTGACTGCTCAACTGGTCGAAAAAGGGATGCCCGACGTACTCCGCTTGGCAACCGCGGTCGGCAAACCACTTCGGCTCGAACGGCAATTTGCAAATCGCCAAATCAACCAGTCGCCGAAGTTTGCGAACGCGCCACGGAGCCCAAGCCCACATTTGCGGGACGCCATAGTAATAAACTGGAATGCCCCGCTTTTTGGCTTTGCGAGCCATATGCCAGTTGAAGCCCGGGAAGTCGACCAGCACAATCGCATCGACTTGATTCGCATCGAGATAGGCCTCGGCCTCGTCCAGCACCCGAAAAAATTCACGCAGATGCTTGAAGACTTGCGAAAAGCCCATCACGGCAAGCGTGGTCAAGTCTTGCAGCAGCATACACCCCGCTGCGGCCATCTTCGGTCCGCCCAGCCCAACGCACTCAATCGTCGGGTCGTGCTGGTGCAGCTTGCGGATCAAGTTCGACGCATGCAGGTCGCCGCTCGGCTCGCCGACTGAGAAAAATACTCGCATCACTCGCTCGTCTGCTTCCATCAGGCTATTTGCGGGAGCGGAAAGCCGGATCGGCCGCCCCTTCGACTCCATTCCATCCCGGCAACAGTATGTCCCAAACTCCGAGTTTCGACCTAGGCCATTCGAGTCTCTCCGTCGATTGATAGTTGCTAGCAAAAAACGAGCCCAGCGAGATCACCCGCCGGGCTCGAAGTGTTTTTGCAGGCTTGCTCAGCGACTAGCTTCGGATACCGAACTGGTCAGCTGAAACAATATTTACTTGCTGGCCTTCTTCTTGGCTTCAAAGCCCTTGTCGAAGGCATCATTGCCGAAGCAGAGAGCAGCCTTGTCTTCAAGAGTAGCGGCCTTCTCGACCTTGCCCTTGCAATTGCCGCAGCAGAAATTGACCTTCACGCCGCCGACTTCAACGGTTTGGTCAGCCTTGGCTGCGCCACCCGAGATTGGGCAAGCCTTTTGGGTGAACTGGCCGGTCAAGGCGAGTTGGTGATTGGCGAAAGTCGAAGTCTTGGCGTCATCAGCCTTGAACTTCTTCACGCATCCATCGCAGCACATGTAAACCTTGGCGCCACGATAGTCTACCGATTTGTCGGCCTTGGCATCCTTTTTCGGCATCATGATGCACTTTACGCCATCCAACTTCACTGGGTCATCTGCACCGCCAACAAAGGCGAACATACCGACTGCGAGAGCAGCCAACAAAGACTTCAACATTACTCGTTCTCCTCAATTCAAAAAAAATCCGAACAGGATTGCTTCCAACATCGTTCAAAGACACCTTCACGTCACCAAGTCATCCGCGTCTCATCATTCGAGTCTCGGTGACTGAGCAGTTCAAGCCGAACAAGAGCCGGCGAATTAACTGTGAAGTCATCTTCGCTATTCTTCTCGACCGTGTACCGCTTTCAAGATTATCGCAGAGTTTCGCCGCGAGTGTCAACAAAACCCGACGTGGTGCTATCATTCGCGAACGTGGGGATTTCCAAGTTTTCTCGCGGAGAACTAGGCAAAACCAAGGTTCTTTTCATCGCGAGTTCAATTTCCCAGTGGCCAGTGCACACCGTGGGCGTGATGCCGACGCGGCTCGATCAGCCGAAAGCAGAGCAGGTAACCGACAAACTGAAACAGGACAACGACTGTGAAGGTCGGTTCGTAGCCAATCAGATCGATCGCCAGCCCCACCAGTAAGGAAGCGACGACTCCCGGCCCGGCCATCGCCAGATTGAGCATCGCCAGGTACCGCGGATGCTGGGGGCGGTCTACCAACTCCAGCGTGTAGTTGTTGAAAGTACGGATCGCAACGGGGCTGAGCCCGAGAAAGCCAAACACTAGAAAGAACCAGCGGGTGCCGAACTGTCCGCTGGTAGAAAGCCAGAGCGAGAGGATTGGCACCAGACAGAGCCCCGCCATCAGCCACTTCAGCACCCGCCGATTACCAACCCGATCAGCAATCCAACCCGCGGGCAAGCTGAAGGCGGCGACTCCAATGTTCTGGGCAATGATCCAAGGGACCAAACTGTCCAACCCCAGCCCCAGCCGCGTCCGGCCGATGTCCTGATAGTGTGGGAACAACGTCATCATTCCTCCAAACAGAGCTGCAATGATCGTCAGCAATCTGAAATTGGCGTCATGCTTGACCGTGGCCAGTGCGTCAAACA
>JBJTQD010000027.1:0-7207 GCA_046075445.1 Planctomycetota bacterium | reverse complement strand
ATTCACAATCTCGACGTGATCAACTGGTTGATGGACGACTATCCGGTGAAAGCCGAAGGCATGGGCGGGCGCCAAGTCCGCACCGGTCCACAACACGGCGAGATTTTCGACCATCACGCGATTGAGTACACCTATGCCAATGGCGCGAAGATGTTCAGCCAGTGTCGGCAGATTGCGGGCTGCTGGAACGAAGTCGAGGAGTACGTGCACTGCACTAAGGGGTACGCTCACATTTCGGCTGGGCGTATTTACGACCTCAGCGGCAAAGAGATTTTCCGATCCGATGGTTCGCGTGGCGGTCACGGTCAGGAGCATGTCGATATGTACGCCGACTTGGCTCGCGGCTTGATCCCGAACGAAGGCGAGTACGGAGCCAAGAGCACGATGACGGCGATTTTGGGCCGGATGTCGACTTACTCTGGCAAGTCCATTCGCTGGGACGATGCGATGAAGTCGGAACGGAAGTTGGCCGACGTCGACGCGATGACTTCGTTGCAGAGCGAGGCTCCGGTCAAGCCGCTCGAGAACGGCGAGTACGAGATTCCGGTTCCGGGCGCCGGCTGGGAAAAGGTTCTCGACTGGAACCCAGACAAGCGCGGCTAAGCGGTCCGCTCGAAACTGCTATCAACTCAAAGGTCTCGTCAAACTGTAACGGTTGGCGAGACCTTTCTTTTTGGGCGTAGTTGGGCGGAAATTCTCAATCGTCGGGGTATGCGCGTTGGACTGATTTGTGGGGTCGTTCCCATGCGATATAGCAGGTGACGTCATGGAAGATGCGGGACTGACGTGGTTTTCTGACGGTAAGAAATGCGGTGTCGGCCGAGTCCGATACGACCACTAAGGAACTTGGCCAGCCTGCGAGCTGGCGGAGCGAGGAAAGCTATGAGCAAGCACTGGCAAGGATGTCTGCTGGGATTGGCGTTGATCGTCTGGGGTTCGCAGTTGCAGGCGCAGGAAAACTCTGGTCGCATTGCTGCAATCATGCGCGACATCGAGTCACGTGCAGTTGCTGCGGGACAGCCGCTTCAATTGGAAGAGGAACCTGTCGTTCAAGTCGCCGCTGCGATGCCAATGCCGCAATCCGTAGTTATGGAACAGCCTTCCGGAATCCCTCAGCACTTGCTGCCCGAGGTCTATCCGAGCGGTTCAAATGCCTATCCGGTGCCTCCAAATGTCTCACCGATGTCAGTACACGATTATCAATCCGGCTGGACCGGTGATCGATTCATGTTCAGTAGTGCCTACCATCGTCGCATCAATCCGCCGCGCGGCGACTTCGGAAATGTTCCAAATGATTGCGGTTGCTGCGATGAGTGGCAGACCTTCATGCCGTGTGAGTCGTGTTGCCGCGACCTTGGACTGAACCCTTGGGTGATCGATCGGGCTCGTCCGAATTGCCCGCCGAACTGGTGGCTGCATCCGAATTGCAATCAGGGATGCGGCGATTGCAATTCGGGCTACGGCCAGACCCGAGCCCACGGATTTATCAAAAACCAGCAGTGGTAGTCGACTCTCCAGTCGCTTTGAGTGGGGGCATTCTCAACGAGAGCCCCTCAAGGCCGGACTGAATTTCCGAAAAATCGGTATAACTGGTTTCGGCGATGAAAACTGCATGCTAACGTTGAGGAACTCAAATTCTCAACGTTGTTGCATGCAGGAATACCATCGCGATGCGATCTCTATCCTTTCTGTTTGGCGTTAGCGCGGCCGTCTTGGCCTGTTCGCTTGTTGTCGAGTTGAATGCCCAATCGACCTTCCGAGAGGAAGGATTGCAAACTGCCAAGCCTGGTTTGTATGCAATTCGGGGCGCAACGGTCCATGTCTCTGGCTCAGAGCAGATCGAGAACGGCACGGTTGTGCTGTTGCACGACAAGATTCTCGCTGTCGGGAAGGACTTGGCCGTCCCTGCCGGTGCAACGGTCATTGACGGCGCTGGAAAGCATCTCTACGCCGGTTTGATTGACGGCCATGTTGCTTACTCCGCTGAAGTTCCGGCTGTCGGCGAAGCGCTCGCGAACGCCAATCCAAAAATCACGCCGCAGTTGAAACTGGACGAAGTCTTCAAACTCGACCAGTTGAATCCTGCTGACCGTCGGGCGGCAGGTTTCACGAACGTGCTGGTCGGTCCATCGTCCGGCGTAGTGCGAGGAACGAGTTTCATCGCGCACCTCCAAAAGAGGCAATCCAACCGCACAGTGCTCGCTCGCGACGTCGCAATGGAGAGCCGCTTAACGGTTGATCGTTCATTCGGCGGTGGAGCCGGCGGTTATCCCGGCTCACCCATGGGCGCGTACGCTTTGGCTCGTCAATCGTTTTACGATGCCCAGTGGTATCGCGATGCTTGGCAAGCTGCTCGAAACAACCCCTCCCTACCCCGTCCTGAGGCGAACGCTTCGCTCGAAGCTCTGCAGCCAGTGCTGACCGGAGAGTTGCCTTTGCTGGTCGAGACGACCAATGAACTCTTCGTACTCCGGGCAAGGCGGTTCGCCAACGAGTTCGGGTTGCGACTAATCGTTCTCGGCAATGGAAATGAGTATCGACTGCTGCAGGAGGTCGTCGCGACAGACGTTCCGCTCATCCTACCGCTCGATTTCCCCAAGCCACCGCGAGTCGGCAGTGCCGCTGACCTCAGTGACGCTTCGCTCGAATCATTGATGCATTGGGATCATGCTCCGAGCAATCCGGCCTTGTTGGCCAAAGCCGGTGCGAAATTTGCTTTCATGACTCAGGGACTTGCCAAGCCCGGTGACTATCGCGGTCAGGTTCGCCGCGCGATGGAACGCGGTTTGGACCCGGCGTTGGCTCTTGATGCTCTGACACGCATTCCCGCCGAATTGTTTGGCGTTGACGATCAATTAGGGACGGTTTCCGAGGGGAAGTTGTCAAACCTGGTGATTGCGGACGGGCCCCTGTTCGACGAAAAGACCAAGATTGTTGAAACGTGGGTATTGGGCGAGCGATTTGAGCATAATCCGGCTCCCGTGCGAAAGTTCGATGGCGTCTGGCATTTGAAATCCGATGCTGACCCGCTGCTCTCGCTCTACCTCGTCGTACGGGAAGAACCGAAGCTGTCAGGCACCGTGCGAAAGTCAGCCGAGCCGAATCCTGACGAGGCGGATTGGGAACTGAAATCGATTGAGGCGAATGGCGCTAAGCTGACCGCGAGTGCTGAGGGAAGCAAGCTCGGCAGCACTGGCACTGCGATGATCGAGTTGGTTGTCGACCGACCGGGAGAAGGAATTGGCTCGTTGCAGTTCGCCGATGGGAAAGTGCTTGGCCTGCGAAGCACTCGCGTTGGTGATGCTGAGAAGGCACCCGCTCGAGCTGGCCGCGGCAAACGTGACGGTAAGCCGGAGGATGCAGTGGCTGGTGACCAAAAGCCTGCTGAATCGGCCGAGGCTGAGAAGGCAGACGAGAAAAAAGAACAGGTGGCTCAAACTTCTGAAGAAGGGAAAGCAGGAGACGCCGCTGCTGGAAAAGAGAAGAGCGAAGAGAAGGCAAAGCCAGCACCAGATACGGCTCCGCTCTTTGCGGTGAACTACCCGCTGGGTGACTTTGGACGTGAAAAGCCCCCCGCCAGTGTCGCTCGAGTTCTATTTGTAAACGCGACGGTTTGGACCAGCGGCCCGCTGGGCAAACTCGAAGGCGGCGCGGTCTTGGTTGAAAACGGCAAGATCGCCCAAGTCTTTAAGGCTGGTGAGGCCTTGCCCCAAGCCGACCTGACGATCGATGCGGCGGGACGCCACCTCACGCCTGGTATCATTGATTGCCACTCCCACATGGCAACCGATAGTGGAGTCAACGAAGGCTCGCAGGCGATTACGGCCGAAGTTCGAATTGGCGACTTCGTCGACTGCGATGACTTGAACATCATTCGCCAACTGGCTGGTGGCGTGACTTGCGTCAATGTGCTGCATGGATCGGCCAATCCGATCGGCGGTCAGAATCAGGTCTTGAAGCTTCGCTGGAGTTTGGTGGATGAGCAATTGAAGTTTGCCGAAGCTCCGGCCGGGATTAAGTTTGCCCTTGGCGAGAACGTCAAACGGAGCAGCAGTCCGACTCCTGTGACGCGCTATCCCCGCAGCCGAATGGGCGTTGAACAGATCATGCAGGACGCCTTCCGCGCGGCGCGCGAATACGATGCGCGAAAGCAGGCTTATCAGCGTGATCGGCAAGGGTTGCCGCCGCGGATTGACTTGGAGCTGGAGACACTCGCCGAAATTGTCCGCGGCGAACGCTGGATTCATTGCCACAGTTACCGGCAAGACGAAATTCTTGCACTACTCAGGGTGCTCGACGAACACGACATTACGATCGGTTCGCTGCAGCACATTCTGGAAGGATACAAAGTTGCCGATGCGATGGCGGCTCATGGAGCGATGGCCAGCGCATTTGCCGACTGGTGGGCTTACAAGGTAGAGGTTTACGATGCGATTCCGCAGGCCGGTGCGCTAATGCACAATCAGGGTGTGGTCGTCTCGTTCAACTCGGACGATGCCGAGCTGGCGCGTCACCTCAACCACGAGGCCGCCAAGGCCGTCCGTTACGGGAATGTGCCGGAAGAGGAAGCCTTGAAATTCGTCACTCTCAATCCGGCCAAGCAACTTCGAATCGACCAGTATGTCGGCAGCATTGAACCGGGCAAGCACGCCGACTTGGCGCTCTGGAGTGGACATCCACTCGATACGACATCGCGCTGCGAGCAGACCTGGGTCGATGGAATCAAGTACTTCGATCGAGCTGAGCAAGCTGAGTTGACCACCAAGCAAGCGGAGATGAAACGCCAACTGGCTCAAAAGGTATTGGACTCCAAGCAATCCCAACAGGGTCAAGGCGATGAGAAAATCGATCCGGCCTCGCTCTGGCCGCGGTACGACGAGTTCTGTCATGGTCACGACCATGATGACGAGCAGTCTCAAGGAGAGGAGGAGTTCTTGCAACTGCTGCTCTATCAAGGTGACCATACCGGTCATAGCCATGAGCTTAATTCAGGAGGGGGTGGACGGTAGACGTGAAACGACTTTCGCAACCGTCCCCATTGAACAAAATCAGATCTGACAGGTTTACAACAATGAATCGCAAACTGAACTTTTTCGCCGCCCTCTTCTGCCTCAGTAGTTTTGTATCGTTCCAATCGCTGTTCGGACACGATGGGGTTCCTGCTCCGCCGCAATCCCAACCAGTGGCCCTGGTGGGTGGCACGGTGCACACCATTTCCGGCCAGACGATTGAAAATGGGACCGTGATTTTTGAGGCTGGCAAGCTGACTTTTGTCGGCGGTCAGACTTCGCCTCCGGCCGGTGCCAAGGTCATCGACGTGACGGGGAAGCATGTTTTCCCCGGAATGTTCGAAGCGAACTCCCATTTGGGTTTGACCGAAATCAGTTCCGTCCCCGCGACCATCGACACGGGAGAGGTTGGTGAAATCAACCCGAACGTGAAAGCCCAAGTGGCGATCAACCCAGACAGCGAGTTGTTTCCAGTGACTCGCGCCGGCGGTGTCCTATTGGCGGTCAGCGCGCCGATGGGCGGTACGATTGCCGGTCGTTCGGCGGTGATCCAACTGGATGGCTGGACCTACGAAGACATGTCCCTGATGCCGGTCTCAGCGATGCACATGACTTGGCCGGGGAGTGGCGGTGGCGGTCGGCGTGGTGGACGTCGACCACCGGGAGCCGATGAGGGACCGAAGCCAGAGGATCGGCTGCGTGAGCTCAACCAGTTTTTTGCCGACGCGCGAGCTTATCGCGAGCAGCGGAAGAATCCGCAAGCTCAGCAAGGTTTCGATCTCCGCTTGGAGTCGATGGCCGATTTGCTGGACAGAAAAATCCCGATGGTCGTGACGGCAAACCGTTTGGCAGATATTCAGGGAGCAGTTGCCTTCGCGGTTGATCAGAACATTCGCTTGGTCATTCTCGGCGGCTATGATGCGCCGCTTTGTGCGGACTTGCTCAAGAAGCACGACGTTCCCGTGATTGTCTCGGCCGTTTATCGATTGCCGCAGCGGGCAAGTGATCCGTACGATCACCCTTACACGTTGCCAAAGCGGCTGAACGATGCGGGCGTGCGGTTCTGTATTTCCTGCACCGATCGTTCGGAGAGCTGGAACACGCGCAATCTTCCGTTCGAAGCCGGAACGGCAGTCGCCTACGGCTTGCCAGTCGATCAGGCTTTGAAGGCGATTACGCTTTATCCAGCCCAGATTTTCTCAGTTGCCGACCGCGTTGGTTCATTGGAAGTTGGCAAAGACGCAACGCTGTTTGTGTCCTCAGCCAGCCCGCTGGATATCCGTTCCAAGATTGAACGGGCTTACATTCAGGGGCGTGAACTCGACCTTTCTAACAAGCAAACCCGCTTGTACGAGAAGTACACCGAGAAGTACCGTCAGCTGAAAGCTCGCGGCAAGTAAGCGGCTGGCCTGCGTTTAAGTGAATCACCAAGCGAACGCGGTGGCGGTCTGGCCAGCGTAGTAGTTCGCTTCATCGACTTGCTCGTTCAGCGTGCAGAGGTCGTAGATCCAGCCGATGCCGAAAAGGCCCCCGGAGACCAGGTAGAGGATACCGGTCAGGAACTTTCCTTGATAAAAGCGGTGGAAGCCGAGTAGGCCGAGGAAGAAGCAAAGCAGCCAAGCGATGTTGTAGTCGAATTGGCCGGGGCGGTAGCGCAGATTGGCCTCTCGAGCCATCCCGGGGATCAGGAACAGGTCGATCAACCAGCCGATTCCCAAGAGCCCGAAAGTGAAGAACCAGAGCGCGCCGGTCAGTGGGCGACCGAAGTAAAAGCGGTGTGCCCCGGTGAATCCGACTAGCCAAAAAGCGTAGCCGAGAACCGGTGCGTGGGATTCCGCATAGCCTACCGGAACGTATTTGACGTAGCGGCGGTTGGGTGGGGTTGGATAGTAAGCGGTGTTATCAAATCCCATTTTTCGCCCTCCCAGAAATCATGATTGGTGAATCACGCGATTAGATTCGGGCTTAGGGGACGAATCTTGGGAGCCTGCGAGGAGAAATTTGGAATTTTCCATTCACTGGCCGGACTGGTTTCTGTTCTTTTGGTTTCTTTTCGTTTAGCCCGTAGCCAACGGCGAGGCGATGCGCAAGTGCCGGCCGCCTCAAAGTCAACCGCCGACTCCTTTCCTCGTCAGCCGGGGCTTCGCGCCAGTCCCCGGTTCAGCAGCTCGAGTGGGTATCGAAACGAAAGCCTGTAG
>JBJTQD010000026.1:0-875 GCA_046075445.1 Planctomycetota bacterium | reverse complement strand
GTTCACCGCAAGTTGAGAAAACAAAAGGTGTCAGGACTCTTTTTTCAGAAAAGAGTCCTGACACCTTTTTGAGTTTGGCCGCTGATTGGCACTCGCTTGGAGTTCGGATTACCATAAAGCGGATTGCTTGACGCAATTCATTTCTATATCACTCCTTTGAACTCGCTTCGGACTGCTCCATGTCAAAGCTCGCTTCTCTACTCTGCTGGCCGCTTCTGGTTGTCTTGTTTGCCTCGGATGCCGCCGCTGAAAAACTCTGGCTGCGCTACCCCGCAATTTCTCCAGATGGAAAGCAAATCGCCTTCTCCTATCGCGGCGACCTTTGGCTGGTCGATGCTGCAGGCGGCCCAGCCCGACTGCTGACCAGCCACGAATCGTATGAGCGGAACCCGGTCTGGTCCCCCGATGGAAAATCAATTGCTTTCGCCTCGGACCGGCACGGAAACTTCGACGTCTTCATTGTGCCAGTCGCCGGAGGTACTCCGACGCGGCTGACCTCCCACTCCGCAAACGATACCCCGTCGGGTTTCACGCCCGACGGCCAGCAGGTTCTCTTCTCCAGCGGTCGAAACGACGCATCCGAATCGATGATCGGCACGCCGGCGATGCTCGAACTCTACACCGTGGCGAACATCGGCGGCCGTCCCAAACAGATCCTGACCACCACTGCGGAGCAGGCGAATTTCGACCCGACCGGCACGCGAATCGTCTTCCACGACTTCAAAGGCTACGAAGACGCTCTTCGCAAACACCATACTTCGTCCGTCACTCGCGATGTCTGGATGGTCGACCTCCCAACCAAGAGCTATACGAAACTGACAAGTTTCACTGGCGAAGATCGCAATCCCGTCTGGGCTCCCGATGGCAAGGCGGTT
>JBJTQD010000025.1:0-1258 GCA_046075445.1 Planctomycetota bacterium | reverse complement strand
GCACCGTTCCCCTTGCGATCAAAAGAATTCGCGTCTCAAGCAACAACGCACCACGTTTATTCTCAGACAAATAGACGGTTGATCTGATCTTGGTCTATGAAAGCAAATCGGAGTTACACAATCTTATGTCTTACCCGGCTGGCTTTGCTTTCGAACTACTGCACGTCGACCGGCACTGCGGTGCGAGGCTCGGCCGCCTGACGACGCCCCGCGGGGCGATCGATTTGCCGACCTTCATGCCCGTGGGAACCTGCGGCACCGTGAAAGGGCTGACTTTCGACCAAGTCGAGTCGACAGGCGCGCAAATTATTCTGGGTAACACCTACCATTTGGCTTTACGTCCCGGGGCCGAACTGGTCGCCAATCTGGGCGGACTGCATCACTTTATCGGCTGGAACAAGCCGATCCTGACCGACAGTGGCGGCTTTCAAATTTTCAGCCTCGCGAGATGACAAAAATCTCGGAAGAGCAGGCTGTCTTTCGTTCGCACATCGATGGCTCACCTCTGGAGCTTTCACCTGAGCGTGCTGTGAAGATTCAGGAACTGCTCGGATCCGACATCGCCATGGTGCTGGACCATGTTGTTGGACTGCCGGCGACTTACAGCTTGGTTGAGGAGGCGATGGAGCGGAGCAGTCGCTGGGCGGAACGCTGCCGCAAAGCCCATACGCGCGACGAACAAATTCAGTTCGCGATTGTGCAGGGTGGGCTCGACGCCGGCTTGCGGCGAAGATCAGCTGAGCAACTTGTGGCCCTCGACTTTCCCGGCTACGCGGTCGGTGGCTTGAGCGTCGGCGAAGAGCCGGCTTTGATGTACGAGACCATCGCTGCGACCTGTCCGCACCTACCGCCTGATCGCCCGCGTTACTTGATGGGAGTCGGAACGCCTCGCGATTTGCTGGAAGGCGTCCTGCGCGGCATCGACATGTTTGACTGCGTGATGCCGACCCGCAATGGCCGCAACGCCTGCGCGTTCACCGACTCCGGCCAATTGAAACTGCGAAACAGCTGCTACCGCGATGATCCGCGCCCGGTACAAGCCGATGTCGTGACTCCGCAGTCCCACTTGAGTCGGGCTTATCTGCGGCACCTGTTTATGGCAGGCGAAATGCTCGGGCCGATTTTGCTTTCGCTGCACAATGTGGCTTATTACCAGCGACTGATGCGGCAGGTCCGCGAGGCGATCGCCGCCGACTGCTTCCTCGACTTTTATCGCCAGCGGTTGGCTGGGTGGGTTCCCGAGCAAACCGGTTGAGTC
>JBJTQD010000024.1:0-865 GCA_046075445.1 Planctomycetota bacterium | reverse complement strand
CGGTGGAGTCGGTTACTGGTCGTCACTGCCGCAGTATGTGGAGTTGGCAAGCAAACTCGAGCCCAACGAATTCAGCGAAATCGTCACGGAGTTAGACCGGGCCGGGATTTCCTACGAAATGAAGGGCGCCGGCGATACGCTGTTCGTCGACCGCCGGTATTGGTCGCAGGCTCAAGGGATTTTGCGTCAGAAGGGTCCTGTTTCAGCGGAAAATACTGGCGCGGCTGGCGACGGCATCGGAATGTTTCCGCTTCCCGAGGAAGCCAAGAATGCATCGATTCGTCGGCTCGAGCGAGCACTCAAAGCCTCGCTCAAAACATACGCTGGCGTGCAAGATGCTGACGTCTATCTTTCGATTCCCGATCGCAGCGGGTTCCTCCGACCGACCTCCGATCCACCCCGGGCGAGCATCTCCTTGACGCTTCAGAAAGGCTCACGCTTCTCCGAGGCTCAGGCCGCCGCGATGGCTCAGCATGTTGCCAATTCAGTCGTCGGCTTGGAATTATCAAACGTAGCAATTACGGATAAAGATGGTCGCACGTACACCATTCCCAACGAAGAACTCCGAACGATGTTGCAGCAAGACGAGCTGCGTCGAAGTTACGAAGCCCGGTTGCTGAATAATCTGCAGTCCATGATCGGACAGATTCTCGGGATTGATAATGTCTCGGTGCGAGTTGCGGCGGATGTCACGGTGCATGACAACCTGACAACGGTCAAGAAACTCGATGCGCAGAACACGGTCACAACGTTTGAGAAGACTAACAGCAAGACCCGCTATGGGGCCTCCGATGACGCCATCGGTGGAGCCGGAACGATGACCAACGTCACCGGTGGGGCAAGTAATGGAAAGTCAAATCCGCTG
>JBJTQD010000023.1:0-2856 GCA_046075445.1 Planctomycetota bacterium | reverse complement strand
CCAGGCAATCACAAGTTCGGCGCGTCATTCAACAATGACTATTACAATCCGGATGATCCTGACATCAACCAGCGAGATCGAAACCTCGGCATCAGAAGTTTGAGAGTTACCGGACCCGAGGGCGAGGCGATTCCGAGCGGACCGAAGCAGGCTGAACTGATTTTCATCCGGCCAGATGGCATGACCAGACCCGCTGCTGCGGCGCGCAACGTGCTGGAGAAGATGACCGCTGCCGCCTACCGAAGGAAAGCCGATTCGGCGGAGGTCCTGCGGCTGGTGAAACTTTTTGACGAACAGGTCCGTTGGGGAGCGAGTTACGATGCGGCGCTACAGACTTGCTTAGTCGCCGTTTTGACCTCACCTTCGTTCCTCTTTAAGTTTGAAAAGATCCCAGCCGCTGGCGAAGTCGCGGAGCTGCGGCCGCGCGAGTTGGCTCAGAATCTCGCCTTTCTCTTCTGGAGTCGCGCCGCGGATGCAGAACTGCTGGAACTTGCCCAGTCAGGAAAGCTTTCTCAACCCAAAGTACTCCGGTCACAGGTCGAACGGCTGCTGAGTGACGAGCGCTCGCAAGCGTGGCTGGATAATTTCGTCGAGCAATGGCTCTACTTGCGAACGCTCAATGGCTTGGAGCCACAGCCCGAGTTGAGTGCCGACCTTGTTGCGTCGATGCAGAACGAGACCAAGACTTTCGTTGCGAATCTTGTTCGGGAAAATCGTCCTGTTCGGGAACTGGTAGAAGCCGACTACACTTTCGTCAACCAGCCACTCGCCGCGTGGTATGGACTGCCGGGCGAGTTTGCGCCCGAAAAGTTGACCCGGGTCAGCTTGACTGGGAATTCCCGGCGAGGATTGCTGGGCCAGGCGAGCGTCTTGCGGCTGACTTCCAATCCTGACCGCACCAGTCCGGTGAAACGTGGCAAGTGGATTCTCGAGACGCTGCTCAACCAGCCGCCACCACCGCCAGCTCCCGATGTGCCACAGCTCGACAGCCAGAGTGAGCTGAACGGATCGTTGCGTCAGAGGATGGAGCAGCATCGTCGCGACCCGAATTGCGCTTCCTGTCATCTGAAGATGGATGCCTTGGGATTCGCGCTCGAGCGTTACGATGAACTTGGTCGCTGGCGAGATTTGGCTGATGGGCAACCGATTGATGACCACGGGGAGCTTCCCGGGGGCATTCAGGTGAATGGTGCTGAGAAGTTGGCGGAGATTCTGAGTAACCAGTACGAACGTCAAATGGCTCGTTGTTTCGTGGAAAAACTGATGACTTTCGCCTTGGGCCGAGGGCTGACACTGCACGATGATGCTTGTGTGTCTAAAATTCTGGAAGAGACGCGTGCGAATGGTTATCGGCTGGGCGACCTCGTTCAAGCGGTCGTGGCGAGTGACTCTTTTCAGCAGCGTAGTGGTGGTCCCAAGGTCTTAGCGGGGGACGAAAGCAAATCGTCTCCACCGCAGGAGAAGTGACATGCAGAAAGCTTCGTCTCAAACGAACTCGAATCGCGGGCTTTCGCGGCGACAGTTGCTACGCGGGGTCGGCGCGACCTTGGCGTTGCCCTTTCTTGAGGGTTTGGTGCCGCGAGTTGCTTCAGCCGCGACATTGGGTTCCGAACTGGCTCCACAACCAACACGGCTGGTCTATCTCTACGTCCCGAATGGGATGCACATGCCAGATTTTCGCCCAGACAAGGTCGGCAAGGATTTCAATCTTCCGCCTATTCTTGAGAAGCTCGCCGCGCATCGGGCTGATATGAATGTCCTGACCGGACTGACGGTGAATGGAGCGCGAGCACTGGGTGATGGACCGGGAGATCACGCCCGCGGTGTTGCCGCGTATCTGACGGGTGCTCACCCCAAGAAATCGGACGGCACGGACATTCGGAATGGGGTTTCGATTGACCAAGTTGTGGCGCAGCAAATCGGCGACCGCACGCGATTGCCCAGCCTCGAAGTCGGGATGGAGCAAAGTGCGGCCGCGGGCAACTGCGACTCGGGATATAGCTGCATTTATTCCTCTAACTTGAGCTGGCGTGATGAAACGACGCCGGCGCCGAAGGAAGCGAACCCGGCCGCTCTATTTGACCGACTCTTCGGCCGACCGGCATCGCTCGAGCCGCTTGCCGGACCGACGCCGGAGCGACGAAGGAGGAGCATTCTCGATTTCGTTCAGGAAGATGCGCGGCAACTGAAACGAGATTTGGGTCGCAAGGACCAGCAAAGACTGGAACAGTATCTCACGGGTGTCCGCGAACTAGAGCGACAGCTGACTCGAGTCGAGCGACTGGACGGGAGCGACCCGGACGACCCGGAATACCCCCGTCCGGCGGGAGCTCCACGCGATTACGCTCAGCACATGGAACTGATGTTCGACTTGATGTCGCTCGCTTTCCAAACAGATGCGACTCGAATCATGACCTTCATGTACGCCAATGCCGGAAGCAATCGAAGTTATCGCAACTTGGAAATCAACCAAGGCCATCATGAGCTCTCGCATCATGGTAACGACAAGGAAAAACAGAAGAAGATCAGCCAGATCAATCAGTTCCACGCGAGTTTGTTCGCCCAGTTCCTAGACCGGCTGGCGGCTCACGAGGTGGGTGGCGAGCGATTGCTCGACCGCACGCTCGTCGTTTACGGCTCGGCAATCTCCGACGGAAATCAGCACAATCATGATGATTTGCCGATCTTGCTGTTCGGCGGCAAGCGCCTCGGGATTGAGACTGGTCGGCATTTGAAGTTCAAACGCGAGACGCCGCTGGCAAATCTGCATCTCTCCCTGGGGCGGCTGTGCGGAGCCAAGCTGGAGTCGTTCGGTGACAGCAAGGGCGACTTGGACTCTGAGCTGCTTGGTTAGTG
>JBJTQD010000022.1:0-2144 GCA_046075445.1 Planctomycetota bacterium | reverse complement strand
TGGCCAGAATGCCGCCGTAACCACCAGCTCGCTTTGGTCGGCCGCAGTAGCTCTAGCGGGACTGCCATTTGGCGCCCTGCTCGGCTGGTTCACCAGCCTGCTACTGGGTGGCCAGCGAAGTCCGATCGCCAAACGCCTGCTTGCGCAGGAAGCCGCCTTGATTCTCGGCACGGTGGCCGTTTTCCTCGGCCTGTGCTCAGCCCTTGCGGTGGCAGCGATTACGCTCGCGGCACTCGGAGTGTCAGTTGGAGTGCGCGGGAGAGCGACAAGCTATTCGCTCGCCGCTCTCCTCGCCACAATTGCTTACCTCTGCGTTTGGCGCGTACTTTACTGAGTTGCCAAGCGTCAGACAATTTTCGCAATAGCTCCATGACCAATGTCTTGGTCGATTGCAAAACGACGACTGAATCAGTCGAAATCATCAGATGAACTGGTTCACGATGTTTTCGAGCAACTCTTGTCGACCGCTCTTGTTGGCGGACGCATCGCCCTTTTCGAGCATCAACTTTTCCAAGCTGACGAAATCGTGCTTGCCGCGCTCGATTTCCTGCCCCAAACCGCCATTCCAGCTGGAGTAGCGCTCGTCGAGCATGCTCTTGAGCCGACCATCGGCCCGAATGGCGGCGGCGATTTTCAGCCCCCGGGCAAACGTATCCATGCCGCCGATGTGGGCGTGGAAGAGGTCCGATGGCTCGATGCTCTCGCGGCGAACCTTGGCATCAAAATTGACACCGCCCGGCGCCAGTCCACCGTACTTCAGCAGCACAAGCATGATCTGCGCGGTCAGGTAGTAGTTGGTCGGGAACTGGTCGGTGTCCCAGCCCAACAGTTCATCACCCGTGTTGGCATCAATTGAGCCAAGGCAACCTTGTGCTGCCGAGTATTCCATCTCGTGCATCATCGAGTGACCAGCGAGTGTCGCGTGATTGGTCTCGAGATTGAGCTTGAAGTAATCGATCAGGTCATAGGAGCGGAGGAAGTTGATACAAGCCGCCGCGTCGCTGTCGTACTGATGCTTGGTCGGTTCTTTCGGCTTTGGCTCAATCAAGAAAGTCCCCTTGAAACCGATTGACTTGGCGTAGTTGACCGCCATGTGGAAGAACTGACCGAGGTGGTCCAGTTCTCGCTTCATATCGGTGTTGTAGAGATTCTGATAGCCCTCTCGGCCACCCCAGAAGACGTAGTTCTCGCCACCGAGCTCCAGAGTCACCTCCAAAGCCTTTTTGACTTGAGCGGCAGCGTAAGCGAACACTTCGGCGTTGCAACTGGTCGCTGCGCCGTGAATGAATCGCGGATTGCTGAAGAGGTTGGCAGTGCCCCAGAGGAGCTTGATGCCGGTCTTCTCTTGGTGTTCCTTCAGTACCTTGACGACATCGTCGAGGTGTTTGTTTGTCTCGGCCAGAGAGCTTCCCTCTGGAGCCACGTCGCGATCGTGGAATGCGTAATACGGTACGCCGAGCTTCTTGAAGAACTCAAAAGCGACTTCGACTCGCTTGCGAGCATTCTCCAGCGTCGAAGAACCGTCATCCCAAGGCCGCAGCATCGTCGGGCTGCCGAACGGATCCGCTCCGGTACCGCGGAAGGTGTGCCAGTAAACCACGCTGAATCGAAAGTGATCCCGCATGGTCTTCCCCTCGACGACTTCGTTGGGGTTATACCAACGGAAAGCAAAGGGATTCTTGGAAGAAGGGCCTTCGTATTCGATCTGCGGAACGTCCGGAAAATAAGCCATGAAACTCGACCTTTCGGAATTCAAACGTAAACTCAGCAACAGCGCCGTCTGTGCAAAAGGCTCGCCTCAGAGCAGCTTTTCAATCGGTCTCAGTTTCGCCTTTGCCCGCGCGTTGTTCAATTGGGGGAGCCGGGGGAGGGGGAATGCGAGGGTGCTGATCTGGAATGTGGAATGAGGAATTCGGATTGCGGATTGAAAATCGCTGGACATCGCCGGCGTCGCGCTCGGCGCGGGTCTCCCTCAGCGCTCGGCGCGGGTCTCCCGACCCCGCCGAAAGCAAAATCGCGGTCCGGCTCTCGGCGTTGGCTTTCCCGCGGGAGCCCAAACCAACCGCTCTAAGATCGACTGAGTCGCTTCAGCAACCAATTCCCCAGCGGAGGACAGAGTGCCTGAAGCTTGAACAGCACGCTCG
>JBJTQD010000021.1:0-5478 GCA_046075445.1 Planctomycetota bacterium | reverse complement strand
CGCCGCGAACTCGATGGCTTGCTTGCTGGAGCGATTCAAGCTTTCGCAGCTGCTGGCTCAGCCGACGCTCTGGAAGAAGCGCGGGTGCACTACCTCGGCGCCAAGAACGGTCTCTTCAAGTCGGTTCAGAAACAACTCGGCTCGGTTGCCGTGGCCGAGAAGCCGCTGGCTGGAAAACACCTCAACGAAGCCAAAGAGCGGATCCAGGAAGCTTTCGATCAAGCTCGCCAGCGGTTCACTGCGGAGTTGAGACGAGGAGCACTTGACCCCAATTTTGACGCGTCACTTCCCGGGACCTCGCAGCGACTGGGCAAACTGCATCCCATCACCCAGACGATTGAAGAATTGATTGACATCATGGGACGGTTGGGGTTTACGCCGGCTCAAGGTCCCGAAATCGAAGACGAGTGGCACAACTTTGTCGCCCTCAACATCCCCGCCTCGCATCCCGCCCGCGACCCGCTGGATAATTTCTATCTCTCCGTCGCCGGAAGACAAAACGCTGAACCGTTGCTGCTGCGCAGTCAAACGAGCACCGTGCAGATTCGCGTGATGGAGCAGACGCGTCCGCCCGTGCGGATCATTTCCCTCGGCCGAGTCTACCGACCCGATACGGCTGATCCCACTCACTACCCGATGTTCCATCAAATCGAAGGCTTGATGGTCGATCGCAAAGTCACGCTCGCCGATCTCAAGACCGTGCTTAAGTTGTTCGCGACCAACTACCTCGGCAGCAAAGTACCAATTCGAATTCGCCCTTCGTTCTTCCCATTCACCGAACCGAGCGTTGAGGCAGATTATTTCTGGAACGGCCGCTGGGTTGAGTTCGGCGGCGCTGGAATGGTCGACCCCGACGTCTTCGCCGCAGTCGGCTACGACCCGGAAGAGTACTCGGGTTTTGCCTTCGGCCTGGGAATCGAACGGCTTTGCATGATCCGCCATCAGATCACCGACATTCGGCATCTGTTCACCAATGACGTGCGGTTCCTCCGGCAGTTTTAAGCGGTTCGGTTTCGCTGCGATTGGCGGCGAATGTCTTTAAGTAATTTTTGAATCGGGGTTTAATCCCAACGGAAGCTCGAAATGATTGTTTCCTGGAACTGGTTGAAAAAGTACGTCACCGTGACGGCTTCACGCGAGGAAGTCGAACAGCGGTTGACCATGTCTGGACTGAATCACGAGAAGTCAATCGCGCACGGTAGTGACTGGGCGATTGATCTCGACGTCACCAGCAACCGCCCGGACTGTCTCGGTCATCTCGGTATTGCCCGAGAGATTGCCGTTCTCTTCGATGCGCCCTTTCAACAGCCAGTTCCGCAGCCTCCAACTTCGGGCGCTCCGATCAGTGAAGTCGCCTCGGTCGCGATTGAAGCCGAGCGGCTCTGTACTCGCTACGCTGCCTGCTTGCTTCGCGGCGTCAAGATCGGTCCCAGCCCGTCGTGGTTGCAAGACTTGCTGCTCGCCGTTGGCATCAATCCGGTCAATAACGTTGTCGACTGCACGAACTTTGTGATGTTCGAATGCGGGCAACCGCTACATGCTTTCGACTTCGCCAAAGTCCGAGGCGGACGAATCATCGTTCGCGAGCCGAAACCGGGTGAAAAAATTGAAGCGATCGATCACCGCGAGTATCCGCTCGAGTCCGGGATGTGCGTGATCGCTGACGCGAGCGGGCCGATCGCCATTGCCGGCGTGATGGGTGGTGCCGAGAGCGAAGTGACTTCCGCGACGAGAGACATCCTGATCGAGTCGGCTTGGTTCGATCCACTGTCGGTTCGTAATGCGGCGCGGAAACTGAACCTGCACAGCCCTTCGAGTTATCGTTTCGAACGTGGGGTCGACTGGCGGGGAGCTGACTGGGCCAGCCTGCGCTGCTGCGAATTGATACTGCAGACAGCCGGTGGCGAGTTGGCTCCGGGTTCGCTCGATGTGCAAACCGTGATTCCCCAGCCGCATCAGGTGACATTCCGATTATCGCGAATTCCGCGCGTGCTTGGGGTCGAGATTCCCTCCGACTTTGTGCGGAAGACGTTTGTGGGGTTGGGGCTGCAGGTGGAGCGCGAAGAGGGACAAGCAATGACGCTTCGCGCGCCCTCGTGGCGTCGCGACCTTGAGCGGGAAGTCGACTTGATTGAGGAGGTCGGCCGAATCTACGGATACGACAAGGTTCCGGACGAGGTGCCAGTGCCGATGGCCGCTTCTCATCGTCCGACGGCCAATCGCGTTTGGGATAAAGTTCGCCGCGCGTTGACCGGCTGTGGTTTCGATGAGGCGATGACTCCCAGCCTCGTCCCCAAAGTTTGGGCTGAGTCGTTTTCGCCTTGGACAGACGGTCCGCCGCTAGTCAGCAACCAACCGATGCTAGGCGTGCTGGAGAAGGCGTCCCAAAACCTCGGCGCCGTTAGCTTTGTCCGCCGCAGTCTGGTGCCCAACCTCCTTGAAGCCAAGCGGATCAACGAGTATCGCTCGAACGAAGACGTCGAGCTGTTTGAGATCGCCAAGGTTTATCTGCCGCAGGATTCGGGGATTCCCCGTGACCCCCTGCTCTGCAGCCTCGTCAGTAGTCGCGACTACTCGACGGTCAAAGGCGTTCTCGAAATGCTCGCTCGAAGCGTGAACTGCGACCTGCAGTTGGAAACGCACCCCTGCGACCACGACTTGCTCGATGTCAGTCAGTCAGCCCTGCTGAAGCTCAATGGCGATACTTGGGGTTGGCTGGGCCGAGTCAGTCCTTGGGGGCGAAAGTTGTTCGGGTTGCGGCAAGACGCCGTCGTCGCCGAGTTCGACTTGTCGCTGCTGGAACGGGAAGCCGTTCTCGTCCCTCGCCACCGCGAGGTAAGCGAATTCCCGCCAGTGACTCGCGATTTTAATTTCGTGGTCGACATCGCCGTGCGCTGGTCAGCGCTCGAAACGGCGGTCCGCCAGTCGGCCGGCAATCTGCTGGAATCCGTTTCCTATCGCGAAACCTTTCGCGACGAGAGCAAAGACGGTCCGGGTAAAAAACGGTTGCTACTTTCGGTGACGCTGCGAAGTTCCAGCGGGACACTGACCGGCCAGCAACTGGACGAGGTGAGTCAGCAGATCATCGCCAACTGTGATCGTCAGTTGGGCGCCAAGGTCCTGGCTTGAGCCAAACAAAGGCTTTCGCTCATCGATAGCGGTTTGTTTTTGACGGTTCCTGCGTGCGGCAAGTTCCGTGGAGCGATCATGGAGCAAGTCTCTCATCGCTTGCGGTCACTCGCCAGCTTCGACCGCGTTCGCTTCTTGATCCTCGGCGGAGGACTTGCGTCGCTGGGATAACTCAGACATGTAGTAATAAACGACGAACAGCAAACCGAGAGAGAACGGGATGGCCGTAAAGTAGCGGAGGTAATCCTGATCTTCCCAAAAGAATTCAGAGATCATCCAAAAACCGTTGGCGATGATCCAGCAAGTGACGGCGAGGTTGTGATAGAGTTCGGAACGAATGTTTCGCGTTTGCCAGGTGATTAACAAAGCGAGCAACAGTGTCGGGATAAACATCGCGACACCCAGCGATCGGAATTTGAGTGCCCAACTCATATCCTTAATCAGCCAGAACACGATGTGCATGTTCTCGAAGACCCGGAATCTGCGGGGAATGGAATACGTCTGTTTGTCGACGCTGATCGGGCTGCTCATTCAAATCACGCGGAGGTCTGGAGTCGGAGCGTAAAAAGGCGGAAACGAATTTTCTGTTGAACGGTCTCTGCCCGCAAGGACCGCGACCCTTGGCTTTCTCAGATATTCTTCGAGAGATTCGGCTATAACCCACCCCGAAATCGGCCCGGCCCGTCGGTAGCTGAAAAAACAAAAAAAGGCCGGAACCAAGTCCGGCCTGAGGGCTGTTGCAGAATTTTCGTCGCTATTCCATTCGCTACGCGAGTTGGTTTTTCAGCTCTGCATCGACCGCGTCCATAAACTGTTCGGTGGTCAGGTAGGGATGGTCTGCGCGAATCAGGATCGCGAGGTCCTTGGTCATCCGCCCGCTTTCCACGACATCAACGCAAACCTTTTCCAGAGTCTCCGCGAATCTGACAACGTCCGGTGTCTGATCAATTCGCCCGCGATACTGCAGGCCGCGCGTCCACGCGTAGATCGACGCGATCGGATTGGTCGACGTGGGCTTGCCTTGTTGGTGCAGGCGGTAGTGCCGAGTAACCGTGCCGTGAGCGGCCTCGGCTTCGATCGTCTTTCCATCCGGCGACATCAGCACGCTGGTCATCAAACCGAGCGAGCCGTAACCTTGAGCAACCGTGTCGGACTGGACATCGCCGTCGTAATTCTTGCAGGCCCAGAGGTAGCCGCCATTCCATTTCAGATTGCAAGCGACCATGTCATCGATCAGCCGATGCTCATAGGTCAACTTTTGTGCCTCGAACTGAGACTTGAACTCGGCGTCGAAGGTCTCCTGAAAGAGCTTCATAAACCGGCCATCGTACGCTTTTAGGATCGTGTTCTTCGTCGAGAGGTAAACCGAGTAGCCGCGGCCCAGTGCGTAGTTGAAGCAGGCTCGGGCAAATCCGCGAATCGATTCATCGAGGTTGAACATCCCCATCGCGATTCCGGCGCCTGGCGCTTTGATGATTTCTCGCTCAATCGGTTCCCCACCGCCGGCCGGAGTCCAAGAGATTTTCAGCGTCCCTGCTCATGGGCAATGAAAGTCCTGAGCGCGGTACTGATCGCCGAATCCGTGGCGGGCGACGACGACCGGCTTGTCCCAGTGAGCTACGATGCGGGGCACGTTTCGGCAGATGATTGGCTCGCGGAAAATCGTGCCGTCGAGAATGTTGCGAATCGTCCCATTGGGGCTCTTCCACATCTGCTTTAGGCCGAATTCCTTGACCCGGGCTTCGTCTGGTGTAATCGTCGCGCACTTAACGGCCACGCCGTATTGTTTGGTCGCGTTCGCCGCATCAATTGTGATCTGGTCGTTAGTTTCGTCGCGCTTGGTGACCGAGAGGTCATAGTATTTCAGGTCGATATCTAGGTAGGGCAGGATCAGCCGCTCGCGGATCCATTGCCAGATGATCCGAGTCATCTCGTCTCCATCCATTTCCACGACCGGATTTTTGACTTTGATTTTCGCCATGACTAAATCAACTCTCGCTAAAAAACCATTTGAATTTATCAAGCAGTTCCAGATTATGCGCGATCGCTTGGGGTTTTGAACAGCGGAACTGTTTCCCCGGCTTTGGGGCGGGTTTTCAGTCTGCTGGCCGTTTGCCAGAATGCCGTCATGGACAAAGTGATGGACCAACTGCGAATACGGGCGAGAGCACTCCAGCGACGGGTGATTTTTCCGGAGACGGGCGACCCGCGGGTTTTGCTGGCGGCGAGGCAACTGGTGACCGAGGGGCTGGCCCGGGTCTCTTTGGTCGCAGCGCAAGATGCGGCTCTCGAAGGCGGGCCGTTGCCACCAGCAATTCAGCTCGTTTCGCCGAGCGACCAGCCGTTGCG
>JBJTQD010000020.1:0-869 GCA_046075445.1 Planctomycetota bacterium | reverse complement strand
ATTCTCCTTGCCTGCACTCCCAGCCGTAGCTGGTGCCAAGATTCGTCTTGCCCAAGATGACTCCGTTCCAATTTTTGGCTTGCCAATCAACGACTTTGGCAACCAAGGGAGTTAGGGTGAGTGAAGGGCCTGTTTCCTTGCTTGGTTGCAGCAGGTTTTCCTTTAACTCCCAGCTCATGTCCTCGAACATTGCCTCGGTGTCGGGATTGCTAGGGAATTTTCTGGCGGTCTGCAAGGCTTTGGTTTTCTCAGCAGACACGCGCCATGTTCCCGTGAGCTGGGCAGTTAGTGCACTCAGCCGTTCGGGATCGGTGGTAGGCGCCTGTAACCGCCGCAGAAAAATTCGAAAGGGCTGGCGATCAGGCTGCATTGAAACGTGGTCGGGATCACTCAACACATACTTGAATCCCATCGGACCATTCCCAACGACGATCTTAATTTCGCCCTGCTGAGGTTCTCTTGCTTTCTCGCTCCAGGTTCCTTCGCCGATCCGTCCGAGCAAGATGGTGCAATCGCCGGAATCACGGAAATTGAAGTGAAACATCGTCGAGTTGCGAAACATCCGTTCGCGCAGGGCGGGATCCTCGACGACGGTCGCAAGATCCTCGGCCGTTTTTTCAGCATCCAGCAACCACCAGCCAACCAGCGGATGATCGGCCAGCGATTGCTTCGCTGCAGGCTGAGGCTGAGGCTGAGCCGTTTGAGCGTCTGAATTTTGGGCGCCGGCATATTGGCCGGTCGCTGTACTGATTGCCCACAGCGTAACCAGCAAGGAAAGACGGAAAAACTTGAGAACCGAGAGCCGGTTGCAAAGAACCATATTGCTTGAACCTGCATTTGGAGCGGTGGATAGCGGAAGGCAGTAATGA
>JBJTQD010000019.1:0-3870 GCA_046075445.1 Planctomycetota bacterium | reverse complement strand
CCGATCATTGCCGACGGCGGAATTCGTTTCTCGGGTGATATTGCGA
The DNA here is from genome assembly GCA_046075445.1 of Planctomycetota bacterium. Lineage (GTDB taxonomy): Bacteria > Planctomycetota > Planctomycetia > Pirellulales > Pirellulaceae > BJ22. Next base: position 3,824 of record JBJTQD010000019.1, on the reverse strand, counting down.
AAGCATTGGCTGCTGGAGCCAGCAGCGTCATGATCGGTGGCTTACTCGCGGGTCTCGCGGAAAGCCCCGGCCAGATGATTCTCTACCAAGGCAGGTCGTTCAAGGCCTACCGCGGCATGGGTTCCATCGGGGCGATGGAAAGAGGCTCCAGCGAACGCTACCGTCAGGCAAACAGTGGACCAGGCAAAATGGTTCCTGAAGGTGTCGAGGGTAGAGTGCCATTCAAGGGGGCGCTCAGCGATTTCATTTATCAATTGGTCGGCGGACTGCGGGCAGCCATGGGCTACTGCGGCACACCGACAATTGAGCGACTGCGGAAGGATACGCAGTTCATACAAGTCTCCGCAGCGAGTGTGAGAGAGAGCCACCCTCATGACATTGTCATCACGCAGGAAGCGCCAAACTACAGCCCGGACAATACGTCCTTCAACGGGGCTGATTGATTCCGCTCGCTTCACCGTAGCCACGCCATTTAATTCGGCTATCAGCCGCCCCGGCTTCGCAAGACTCGGCAGCTGGGCAAGACTCGGCAACTGGTTTTCCAGCGCCCTGCTTCTGGCCGCGCTGCCACTGAGCTTTGCACTGCCATCGAGTTCGGCAGTTGCTCAAGTCCCACAATCCACGGCCGCGCCAAACGCGGCAGGACCTGCGACTTGGATGCCGCCTGTACACGTCGCTCCCCAGCGAGCCGAAGTTGCTCCCTCGGCTTCGACAGCAGTCAAATTGAGCGACCAGTATCCGGGCGTTTTCGATCCGGAACCGGTCGCCACGGGCGCTGCTCCAAGCGAGGCCTATCCGAGCGCAGCCTATTCAAGCGAACCGGCGGTTGCTCCGGCTCGCACCTCGCCGCGACAAAATTCTGCCGCAGCGATGCGAGGGCAGGGGAGTGCGCCTGTCCGCGGAAATTTCGCAGGCCCACGCTTGCGTAACGGCGGACCGATGGCCAACCAAGCGGCTCGTTCCAATCAACCCGTTAACCGCCAAGTAAATTACCAGCAACCGATCGATCAATCCGCTCAGCCGGCGGACGCCTCTCCGCAATCGGAAGTCCAGCCTGCCTTTGTAGCCGATGGTTACCAGCTTCCACCGAACTCCGTCCCGCAGCGCAGCGCTTCCCGCGCTCGCTCAGGACGTAGCGAATTCACGGGCACTCGGTCGCCAGCAGTTCGCGACGCTGGATTGAACGCTGAGTACGCCGAACTCGAGCAACCCCTCAGCAGCTTCGCTCAAACACCGGCCGACCAACCAGGCGCTGCCGCTCAAGCTGAGTCACGCGATGCGAGCGTGCTGGACAACGGACCGGCTCTGCCGAGTTGGCAAAGCAGCGATCTGTCGCGCGGTGTGCCGGCTCGTCCCGCATCGATGCCGCGGAACATGGTGCCGGCTCAGTCTCCCGAACTTCCCGGCGAACCGATCGCTCGCGAATGGAACCCCAACATGCCGCCGCCAGCCGGTGTGATGAGCTCGCCCGAGTCGATTCCTGATTCGATCGACCCCGACGCGTTGCAAGATATTGACACCTTGCCCCGACCACAAAAGACATTGAGCTGCGATGAGTTGCGGAAAAAGCTCCTGAGTGAACCGCTGACCGACATCGCCTTGGACGTCAGTCCCCAGCTCCCCGAGCGAGGCGCACTCCCCTCCAAACCATCCGGGGATTGGGTCGACCATAATGGCAACTTGCTCGCTCGCGGTCAGATGGTCGCGCTCAGTCGCGGATATGTGATCGTCGATACGGCTGAAGGACGAAGAAAAATCTCCGTGGCTCGACTCGGTGACGCCAGTCTGGCGATGGTCGCCTCAGCTTGGCAATTGCCGGTCGAGTGTGCGATTGGCCAAGGCGAATTTGCCGGACGCTGCTGGACGCCACAACTCTCGACTTGGTACGCCTCAAACCTCTGCCACAAGCCGCTCTACTTTGAAAACGTCCAGCTGGAACGCTACGGACATTCGGCTGGGCCGTTCATGGGTCCGATTCGCAGTTCAGCACATTTCTTCGGCAGTTTAGCATTCTGGCCTTATCACACGGCAATCAACCCACCGAACGAGTGCATTTACGCTCTCGGTCACTATCGCCCGGGCAACTGTGCCCCGTGGCTGGTTGACCCGTTCCCATTCAGTGCTCGCGGCATGGTCCGCCAAGGTGCTGTGGTGACCGGAGCAGCATTCCTCTTCTAAAGCTGCATCAAACTAAGTTGAAACTCTTTGCTTGCCGGCTGAATTCAGATGCCGTCGGCAAGCCTTGCTGAGGGCGATTGGCTCACGGCTGCAAGGCTTAAAAACCTTGCAGCCGTTTTGCATTTATGGGAAGAACTTTTCGGCGTGCGATTCGTTTGAGACCGCGAGCCAGCGGGCACGCCGCCAAACATCTCTTCTGAGGGGTGGGATGCTTTAGCTGGCCAGTCATGGCTCCACGGACACCAGTTTGGGTGCTGGCCCATTTTGCTTTTGGCTTTTTCTTAGTTTAGCCCGTAGCCGGAGCCCAAAGCCGCAAGGCTTTGGCGCAGGCGAGGCGAAGCGCAAGTGCAGCCCGCCACTCAAGTCAGCCGGGTCTTCGCGCCAGCCCCCGGTTCGGCAGTTGATAAATTCCTTGCCAACTTCTAGCCCACGAATCCCTTCGCAAAGCCCAAGGGACACGCCAACCAAAAAGCGTGCGACTTGAAAGCGGCCCTACCTAAACCTCTGTCTGCATAATCGGCACGACCCGAACCGCGCTGCGATCGCCCCGCTTCACACCCGCCTGAGAGGCATGAATTTCCGGCTTTCCAGCCAAGCAGCCCAAGCAAATCGACGCCTTAGGGCTGGTCTGCGACCTACAGTTTTAGCGGACGGTTGGGCATCATTCTTGCGCCCGATCGCACTGCCCCGCTTGCCGTCTCACCACGAAGTCCGTCGAGCAATCGCCATGAATTCCCCGACACCAGAGCGCCGAAAATTTCGACTCGACCCGCTCGTTCAGGGCGAAGTCGCGCGACAATGTTTTTACTACTGGGTCGGTTACCTCGCGGCGATCCTGCTGTTTCTCTCGGCTTGGATTAGCGTGGTGGACCAGCCGCAATCGTTCGCTGGATTTTGGCAAAAGCTGATGACTCTGGGCTTGCCGACGCTGGTTGGTTCAGCCCTCTTGTTACCGCTGCTGTTTATTCACAGCGCGCGGTTCAGCAATCGATTCTCCGGACCAATGTACCGGATTCGCAAAACGCTTTCGGCGCTCTCGCGCGGCGAGACCAACGAGCATCTTGAATTGCGGAAAGACGACTACTGGGAAGACCTCGCGGATGATGTCGAGCGAATTTCGCAGTACATCGAACAACTTCAAAAGGACTTGGATGAAGCTTATTCGGTTTCCGATTACGAGCGATTTGTTCGCCCGCGGATGAGCCGCCCAGCCAGTCAGCGTCCACCGACATCAAAGCCCGTCGCGCAGGGCCGATAGACGCTCTTGGAGACCGTAAAAACATTCCTGCCCCGCGAGCAGACTCCTCGGCATCCGGCCTACGTCTTGGATGCCGCTTCTAAAGCTTGACGCAGGTCGGCGATCAGGTCAGCCGCATCTTCGATTCCGCAAGCTAAACGGATCATATTGTCGGGGATTCGATACTTCTCTCGTTGCTGCGGCGTCATCTTGAAGTAGCTGATCACAAGCGGTTGCTCAATCAGCGACTCGACGCCACCCAAGCTCGGCGCAATTCGGAACAATTTCGCTGCGTCGCAAACGGCCGCGGCTGCTTTCCAATCCTTGTTCTTCAGCTCAAACGTGACCAGCCCACCGAAACCACGCATGGTGCGTTTGGCCAACTCATGTTGCGGATGCGATTTCAGCC
>JBJTQD010000018.1:0-5807 GCA_046075445.1 Planctomycetota bacterium | reverse complement strand
GCTCCATCCATCCAGCTAGAGTGGTTGACGATCAGAAGTGCAGGGCCCTTATCAGGGACGTTCTCTTCACCCCTGACGCGCATCCGATAGATGCTTCGCAGGACCCACCAAAGCGCGATTCGAACCATGTCGTGCCCCAATCGCCACACAGCAAACAAAAAGACCGGGATCGAGATCAATCCCATCAACCAGAAAATTCCTCGAGCACTCACCCGCGGTTGGCTCTGCCCAGATCGCTCGACAAGCTTCACCAGCCGCTGCTGATCCTCCGGGAATCGAGCCGCATACTGATCGACAGGAAGCAACTCCTTAGCTTGTCGACGCAACTGCAAATCTTCCCAAACCAAGCGAGTCAACAAGGGTTGGTTCTGCCCCGCCACATTTGTCGGGTTAGGACGGGTCTCCGTGCCGGCCGCTTCCCAGCTGCTGCGGTAACCTTCCACAGCCGAATCCAATTCAGCGATTCGAGTCGCATCCAAGTTCTCACCAGCGTACTGGGCGGGCACTCGGTCGAAGCCGCCGGGGTTCGTGGGCTGCCGCAGCGGATAAAAACAGAGCGAGGTCAGCAGCACGCCGGTAAACAGCATGAAGTTCGACGCAGCCAAGATCGAGCCGCGATTTTTCTCCGGGCTGCGGTCCTGCAAGTAACTTGCCAGGGGGACATCGAAAAAGCCCGCACTCACGCCCAGCCCCGCGAGCAATAAGCAGGCCACAATGTGACGCGGAAGGATCAGCCCCGTGAAGCCTTCCGGTGGCAGCAGAAACCAACTCGGAGCAAAACCGAGCAGCACCGCGAAGATGATCATTCCCAGAGTTGCCCACGGGACGAGCCCAAGCTCAATCTTTCCGCCCGAGGCAATTCCGGCCAGCACGCTCCCCAGCCCCACGCCGAGCACGAGCGAGACGAGCATCGGCGTCCGCTCGCTTTCCAAAATCGATCCGTTCTCGGAGGCGAACGTATCGATATTCAGCTGGCCCAGCGCGGCAAATGACCAGTAAAACACGATTCCCAGGGCGACGCGGAAGAGTGGACCGGATTGATAGAGGGCAACCAGATTTCGCCAAGTCGCCCCGAAAAAGTTCCACGGCAGCGGCACGCTCGGGTCCGCTGGCTGATGCCGCTGAATCGGGAGTGCGATCAAGGTGCCTATGATCGGATTGCCTACCAACACCAGAAAGGTCAACCACAATCGCTCCTGACCAAACTGACCCGTCGCATCGGCCAACCAACCACCCAGCACCATTCCAATGATCGTCGCCGAAAGAGTCGCCAGATTGAAAAAGCCATTCCCCAAGGAAATCTTCGTCTCGTCCAAGAGCTCGGGGATCTTGCCGACTTTCGCCGGTGCCATCAGCGCGCTCTGCAGCCCCATCAAAAAGACGACGACTAGCAGAAACCAGATGTTGCCCAGCCAAACGGCAAGCACGCCGAGCCCCATCACGATGACTTCCATGATTTTGCAGGCGACAATCACATCGCGTTTGCTGAACCGATCCGCCAACCATCCGGCCGGCACCGCAAACAGCAGATAAGGGAGCACAAACGAGGCCGTGCCGATGGCCAGCACGAACGCTTCGGTAATCCGAAAGCCGCTGCTCTCGCCACCTGAGGCCGCCGCGGCTTGGGCAAAATCCTTGCCAATTCCAATCACGAACCAGCGGAACACATTGTCATTGATAGCGGTCAGCCAATTGGTCCAGAGCAGACACTGAAAACTGACCGACCAAACGCTGTTTTCGCTCGATCCGCTCCCCGCGTTTTCTGACTCGAATCTGTTCACCGCGCTGATTCTCCTTTGGGTAGTTTCGCCCAGTGTACGGCTTGAACGCTCCAACCAACAAGAACAGCTTGCCGAGCCCAATCGCGATTTCCGGCAGATTCAATGACCGCCCAGTCGCCTCCCTTCAGGTTTATTCCCTATAAATCGTCTCCAGCCAAGGGTGTTCAAGTGCAGACTGCTTCTGAATCGATAGCCACTGAAGAGCGGGCGCTGACGCCTGCCGATCGTTCTTGCGCTTGACCTCACCCCACGGGAACCCCCGACCATGAGCCGGACCTCCATCATGACCATCGGTTTTCTTCTGATCATGATCGGGATCAAGCTGAACATGATCGAATCCTACGTCCTCTCGCCCGCGGCGACCAAGTTCTGGATGGAGCGGATTGAGGACCCCACGGTCGCAGTGCAAAACGGGTACAACCCATACGGCCAACCCGCCCAAATGCCGCTCTTTCAGCAAGCCAGTTTCGGAATGCGTCAAGCCACACTTCCCCCGAAAACGTTTACACCACCCCAGTATCTTTGCTGGCCGACCTTTTTCTTCGGCTTCGTCATGCTGCTGCACGGAGCTTCGCTTAAAAAAGACTAGTGCCGCCGCAACCATCATTTGAAACTTCCGCACTCGGCCGGGTCCCCCAACAGGGTTCTCGGCCCTTTCTATTGGTAGCCTGCCTGCCGGGAGCAGGCACACCCGCGGCTGAGCCAATTCGGCGCGCCCGATTAGATGCCTCCTACCTATCTTAAAGCCGATTCTCTCGACACCCGAAATTCACCCCGGTTCTGACAGATTCTCAGCACCCGGGATTCAGCTCATCGACTATGATGATTAAGTGTGGCAAGGTGGTGCAGCCAGACCTGTGTCACGCAATCTCGGACACGTCAGCAGTATTCGCGACACGACAGTTCTGGCTTCAAAGGACGGCGACTGGATTCGCTAAATCGTATATGAACACCTTCAAATGCCTGACTCTGGAAAAAGCAGATGGCGTTGCCTTCGTCTCACTGCTCGATGAGAAACTCGCCGACCCCGTACGCGTCGAACAACTCGGCCGGGAGATGCTCGCGCTGGCTGACTTGCAACCGCCTTTAATCGTCATGAGTTTCCAAGGCGTCAAGTTTTTCTCCAGCGCCGCGATCAACAAACTGATCGTTGTCGAGCGAAGAATCAAAGCCAAGAATGGAGCCTTAATCCTCGTCGACCTAGAGAGGGAACTGAAAGACTTATTTAGCTTGAGCTTCCTCGATGGTTTGTTTGTCATCCGCGAAGACCGATCCGCTGCGCTCGCGGAACTCTTATCCGCCAGGAAATGACCGCTACCACTTCTGTCTGGACGCTCGAAATTCGATTTCCCAGCGACCACGGGAAAGCCTGCGAGTTGATCGATCAGGTGGTCGAGCAACTCGTCCAACGCGGCTGGCCCCAGTCAGACCGCTTTGCCATCCAAATGGGGCTGGAAGAAGCGCTAACCAACGCGATCAAACACGGCAACCAAAACGACCCGGGAAAGTTTGTCAAGCTGAAAGTGCAAGTCGATCCACAAGAGATTCGAATTGGCGTGGCAGATGAGGGACAAGGATTTCGTCACGCCAGAGTCCGGGACCCGACCCGCAAGTCAAATCGCAAGCGAGAATCCGGCCGCGGCGTCGCTCTGATTCGCTTCTTTATGGACGAAGTACATTACAACGAATCCGGCAATCAGCTTGAGATGATCAAACGCCGGTCCGTTTCCTGAGTAATCTCGAATTACTGATACCGCCCACAGCTGTCTCTCGCGCTGCTCTTCAATGATCAACTGGCTGAACGTCAAACAGCGATTCCGCGATTGGATGAAAATTCGCGGAGACTACGACCGCTATCCCGACAGCTACGCGCTCACCGACCTAGGACTTGAGAAGCACCTACTGGAAGCGATCCGCTTTCGCCAAACAGTTGACCGGGCGATCGTGCTGATCACTCACTTCCCTGCGACCTTCGAAAGAGTTCAACAGCTTTTGGAGGATAATGGGCTCAACCCCGAGATCGCTCCCTTAAGTTTCAACCCGAGTTTTTTGCTGAGTCTCATTGAAAGTCCCACTTCGGGTCCGCCCCCGATTGTCCTTGCCCTCGCGCGAACTCTGGACGACAGTTCGCTCGATCGACCTCTCGCCGCACGCCGCGACCTGAAGCTGTCTTTCATGGTCCTCGAGCGACATCCGAGACTAGCCGAAGATCTTCGCATTGATCAATTCGCTCGAGTCTGGCCCTTCAGCGTGCGGCTCGGTTATCTTCTCTCCCTGCAAGACCCCGTCATCGAGTACTGCATCCACCCCACGGCGATCGAGGTCCTGAAGCAATTGGGCCTCCGCGACCAGCAGCTGGTCACCAGCGAGATGATCAGCCGGCGATTGGAAAAGGTCCTGCAGCGGCTCAACTTGCCCGCAACGCCGCTCTCGTCCAGCCGCCCGCTTACTGAGGATTCCGCCGAAGAATGGCTCAAACAACTCCCCCCGCCAGCGCACCGAGCAAGCGGCTGAAGAATTGGTTAGCGAATCGTGTTTGCATCGGCAAAACGACACACCAACCGGCTTGCTGGCACTCTCTAACCACCACCCGCAAGGCCACCACCCGACCTCGTGTCGGTGGAGGCGTGACTAGCCAGCTACCGAACTCGACGAAACCAATCAGATGCCCACCACCCGACCTTGTGTCGGTGGAGGCGTGACTAAAAGGCTACACGGGCCGTTCAGGCAAGTGACGCAACACAGCTTCAGCGTCGAACCGTCCGAGCCGCGGGATGGCGCGGCCGAAACGCTGCCCATTCTTCGTCCGCTCTACCCCGGGCTGAAGGCTGAAAGGCAGTTGGTCAAAAGAGCCGAGCTGGGGTCGTGCGCTGAGATGTAGATGGATGCCTATCATCCGCCGGTTTCGCGTTAGCCACGGTTTTTCCGTCAGCCAGGTCCTCTCGCGATAGCCCCCGGTTCTGCTGCTACAGAAACCTCGCTAGGCTGCTCGTCGCACGGACTGGCCGGACCGCAGTAGCCCAGCCAACGTCTCGACCACCATTTCTTGCTCGCTCGCCAACAGCCCGGGGAAAATCGGCAGGCTCAAGACTTCTCCGCAAGCTCGCTCTGTCTCGGGCAAACTTCCCACCTCGTATCCAAGGTAGGAAAAACAAACCTGGCGATGTAGCGGGATCGGATAGTAAACCTCGCTACCGATCTTGTGCTCAGCCAACTGCTGTCGAATCTCATCGCGCCGGCCACCCGGAGCGCGAATCGTAAATTGATTCCAAACATGTTCGCACTCAGGCGACGACTGCGGAACAGCAATCAAGTCTCCCAAACCTTCGGCAGCAAACAATTCGTGATAACGAGCCGCATTTGCTTGTCGCGCCGCCGTCCAAGCGGGCAGCGATTGTAATTTGATAGCCAAGAGAGCGGCTTGGAAGGAATCCAACCGGCTGTTAATCCCGATCACCTGGTGATGGTAGCGGGGTCGCATTCCGTGATTGGCCCAAAGCCGAATCCGGTCCGCCAACTCGGCATCATTCGTCGTCATGATGCCACCATCCCCGAAACCGCCAAGATTCTTGGTCGGGTAAAAGCTGAAACAGCCCACCTCGCCGATCCCACCGCATTGCTGACCGCGATAGCCAGCGCCGATCGATTGAGCGCAGTCCTCGATTACTTTCAGTCCACGCCGATTTGCCACTTCCATCAGACTGTCCATCTCACAGCATTGGCCAAAGAGATGTACCGGAATGACGGCTTTCGTTCGCGAAGTGACCAGCGATTCGACTTGGTCGACGTCGAGATTAAATGTTTCGGGCTCGATATCGCAAAAGACGGGCCGAGCGCCGACTCGGGCAACCGCGCTGGCCGTGGCAAAAAAGGTAAAGCTCGGAACGATGACCTCGTCACCCTCTCCGATTCCCAAAGCGAGTAATGCCAGCACCAAAGCATCGCTGCCTGATGCGCAACCGATGGCGTACTTCGTCTGGCAATAGCTGGACAGCGTTTGTTCGAGCAACTGGCAGTCGGGCCCGC
>JBJTQD010000017.1:0-1494 GCA_046075445.1 Planctomycetota bacterium | reverse complement strand
CGTTCCTGTTCGCAAATCGCGCAGCGCTGCGTTTCGCTCCGGCACCGAGGTGGCGCTGTTCAGCGCGGCGGCAGGAATCCCGAGTCGCCTGAGCCGGTCGACTTGGTCTTTCATCAGCGACAGCAGCGGCGAGATGACCAGCGTCCAGCCCGGGCTGACGACCGCTGGCAATTGGTAGCAAAGCGACTTGCCGCCACCTGTCGGAAGAACAACCAGCGAATCGCGCCCCTCGAGATCCGCCGCCACCGCTTCGGCTTGCAGCGGCAGGAAATCGGCAAAGCCCCAGTATTTGCGGAGAGCAGCGGAAAGCCGCTGGTCTACTGAAGACTTTGGGTTTCCGGAAGAAGTCTGGTCTTCCGAAGAATGCTGCGTGTTGAGCTTTTCAATCGTCATTGATTCGGCGGGCAAGGTGGTTTCATCAGTCAGCACATTAGTAGACATCACAGGGACTCCTCAAAGGCATCTCGGGAAAAATTTCTTGCCGCGTGAGCATTGCTCCACGACAACCGGTTTGAGCCAGCCACTACTGGCTCAAGCTGGCAAGTCCATGTTCTCCCTCGCCGCGATTTCAAAGCTGAATTGGCTCAGCCCCGTCCTGCGTCCCCGCATTTTAAAACCGATCTGCAGCAACCAACAGCGGCTTATTTTACAGTTAATGTTCAAATGTCAACTACCTAGGCGATGCTCGATGCTTTTCGGCATGAGCCCACCGCCTGCCGCTGGCGGAGTAAGATGAAGCCTCCTTCCCTTTCCGGAGACCTCTCGCGTGACTCGAACTCTTTGCTTCAGCTTGCTGTTTTTCGCCTCAATTCTTTTGTCGGCTCAACCCACGCTTGCACAGCAAGCGGACTCAACCAAGCCGGTCCAGGTATTCATTCTGCTTGGCCAGTCGAACATGGTCGGCTTGGGAAAAATCACCGGCGACGAGAGTTCGCTGGAGCACGTCGTCAAAGTCAAGAAGAAGTATCCGTACCTACTTAACGAAGCGGGCGAGTGGTCAGAGCGCGACGATGTGCGTTATGTCCGTGTGATGGATGGCCGAGGCGGAGGAACGCAGCAATTCAATAACGAGCCGCTGACCGTCAAAACCTGCAAAACGATCGGCCCCGAGTTTGGAATCGCCCAGCCGCTCGGCAATGCCGTCGACGCCCCCGTGATGCTGCTAAAGAGTTGCATCGGCAACCGCAGCCTCGGCTGGGACCTCCTTCCGCCAGGCAGCGAGCGGTACGAATTCACAGCCAAGGACAAGCAGGGGAACGAGAAGCGGCTGGTCTACGCCGGCTACAAAGACCGCCCCGAATCCTGGGAGCTCGATCCGGCCAAGGGAACAGCGACCGAGCCAGGCCCATGGCTGGACAAGGAAGGCAAGCCGATCGACTGGTATGCGGGCAAGCAGTACGACTCAGACATTGCCAAGGCGAAGCAGGTGCTGGCGGAGCTCGAGAAATACCATCCCGGAGCAAAGAGCTACGAAGTCGCCGGCTTCTTTTTCTG
>JBJTQD010000016.1:0-2896 GCA_046075445.1 Planctomycetota bacterium | reverse complement strand
TTTTTTAAGCAAGTCCCAGCTGCTTGTTTTTTAGGCGTTGCTGCGCATTGGACTTGCAGTTTTGCGAAACTGGCGTAAGTGCTTGCAGTAGCATGCAATTAGCATTCGCTTTTGACGCCAGCAGAAAGATTGGGGCAGACCGCGAGGGTTCTTGCGGTCGTAAATCGGTTTTCGGCCCTGTCGCTCTGAAAGGAGTCTGTGAAGATGAATGAAATGACTATGCAACAAGAGGAGTTTCCAGTTCGCTGCCAGAAGATTTTGGCGGTTGCTCGGCAGTTGTACCAGAGTAATCCGGACTGGGTGACGTTTTTCCGAGAGGTGCTGGGGGTAGGCGGAGCCGCCCGAAGCGTTTTCAGCAACGCGGACTTTGTCGCATTCGAGAAGACCGCTGAGTTTGGCGAGATTCAGCAGATGGTCAACATGCTGCGGAACCGCAAGGCTGCTGCAGCTGCTGTTAACGAGCCCACCCGGGTTATTACGGTTCGGTTGCCTGAAAGCCTGCACGAGGCTCTGAAGGCCGAGGCTAACGATCACAATACCAGCATGAACCGGCTTTGCATCAGCAAGTTGTTGCAGGTGCTGGCAGAGGCTACCAAGCCAGCCTCTGGCATGCCCAGCCGGACAGCTGCTCCGGTAGCGGCCATGGGAGGGATGGCTGGCCAGACCAGTTTCCGCTCTTCGTATGCGTCGGCGACGACGACTGGTGGCATGGGAGCAAGCGGGATGGGAACTCGCTAAGCGGGTTCTGCAGGTTTCCTTTGGCGTCCGAAAACCGATTGGCTATCGTACTTGCGCCGGTGACAGCAAGCCTCTCAGGGTGGCTGCGCCGGTGTGGGTGCGGGGCTTTTGCTGGTGCTGGCCCGCTCGTGTGAGTGACCCCGGTTTCGCGTTTTGTTTTCCGGGTAAGTCGGGGGCGGAGTGAGCGGCCTTTTTGATGCCGTTACCTGCCGTTTCCCGAAGCGACCATTCATTCAGTAGCTTTGAAGGCAGAAAGCTCGCTGCGGCCAGCTGTTCTCCGACGCCGATCGATCGCTTGCGGGGGCAGAGTTCCCTTGTCGGTTGTATCGCGATTTCGCTAGACCGTTACGTTGCTGCTGGTCTTGGATTGGCGATCAGGTGACCAGTCGGACCAATCGATTGAGTGCTCATTGAGCAGAGCTTGTAGTCGATCGATTTCCATCTTCTGACGGTAAATTCGTTCTCGGCAGACGTTGAATTCCTTTGCGATTTCCATCCAGAAGTCGTCGTCCCGGAATTTTAGCGGCGGCACTTCGCCGTTTTCCCCTAGTTCGCGGAGGAAGCGACGCAGTCTAACGATCGGGCCGGCGAAACGATTGCTGAATCGCACGACATCCAGCAAGAAGGCTGGCATGAGCGTAAGCATCAACAAACCCAAAAGCGAAAACTCCGTGAGAGAGTTTTGAATTCGTTGCAGGAAAGAGGTTCCATTTGGAGAGACAATCGCCTGGACAACGATGTAGGCAAAAGCGGAGGTGAAGAAGAACACGCCCCAGTGGATTGCCATTCTGGTGAGCAGCCCCCCCTGGACATTGCGGTCCACATACTTGCGAGCGCGTTTGATCTGAGAGAAAAAACGGAGCCAACGTGGACAGTACTCAGGGAATGTCCTCTGTTCCACTGGTTTTGACTTTTCTGAATCCATGGAATAACTCCAAGCTGCTTTTGAGACGACCTTCTTTGAACTTGTCGACAAGTCGTTCCGCCGTGAGTGGACTTGGCAAATACCGCGAGCGGGGTCCGATTGAAATGCTCAGACTTGCACGCATAGGAACCCTAGGTCGCGGGGGGCGAAAGAAAGTAAGTTGTGCTTGTAGTGCACACTCTTTTCTCTGAAAACCTGAGGCAATTGCGCCTCAAACTTGATACTTCCGGTGAAACCGCGATAACCGATCGCTCCAAATCGCTGGTTGTGACGGCGATTTGTTTCTGAACTGGCCTGCCTCGGCCGAATTCAAAGGTTTCTATTCGAGTTCCTACCCCTTGGTGGTCGATGGAACCCGAAGAACCCAGAATCAGGTTCAGCGTCCGCCCATTGTCTGGGCTTTGAGAGGTGAAAAGAGCATGAGCATTAAATTCGGTCTCTTTCTGGTTGAGCAAGGAATTATCTCTTGTGACCAGTTCTGTGGCCTGCTGAAAATTCAGCAGATGGCCGCTCCGTCTCCGGCTTCCGTTGCCATCCGCCGCAACCTGATGACAGTCAAACAGGTGGGGCAAATTCTGGGGCTAATCGAGCTCAACCCTGGACTCGATTTCGTCGAAGCTGGTAAGCGACTGGGAATCATCGGAGCGACCGAACAGCAGCGACTGGATCAGGAACAGCAACTGCTTCTTCCAACGATCCCCTTCTTGCTGGTGGAATGCGGCTTGCTTCGGGGCAATCAGGTTGAAACACTGACACGCAGTTTCGAGAAGACTCAATCGAAAGAGTCCGCGGCGCCCGCAGCAGCAACTCAGCAAAGCGGAACTCTCGCGGCCGAGAGAGTGTCAGTGCCAGACGCTCCACTTCCCTCGCGGGCGGCTACTGGTCCGACGAAAGAAGCGATTCGGGAAGTGGTTACGCAAGCGGCGGCTTCCGGCCTGGTTGGTCAGCGGGTGCATGCCGCTCAGCCACTACGACAGCCGAAGTTTGTGCAGCGCCCACAAGTCGCGCAGACAGAAGAAGCTTACTACGGTTAACAACCGGTTGGCGATTCTGATTCAAGTCTCCGAAGAAACTCTTGCTGCGCAATCGGACTGCTGCGCAATCGGACTGACGCAGCGCTTTGCCTTTTATTCGAGCTTGGCAAAACGGGCGGCTCGCCTACTGATTCGGCACGGCGCAAAAAAAGGGAATGGAGTTTCGTTCCATTCCCTTTTTCGTGATTTGTGTTCGGTC
>JBJTQD010000015.1:0-2068 GCA_046075445.1 Planctomycetota bacterium | reverse complement strand
CCGGTCGGTCAAGCGCTGATCGCCGACGCCGAGGGTCGAGCCGCCCGAATCGACGTGCGCGATCAGTTTCCGATTCGCCCCGAGCGTCGCTTGGCTTGGCTGCTCGCGCCAATTGCCGCGATCTTCGCGCTTGGTCTTGTCCCCGACGCGCGGACTCCAGAAAAGATTCCGGTCACGCCTGTCGTGAACGAAACCAAGCCGATCGAAGTCGCCGTTGAGGTCGCCAAGAAATCGCTCGAAGAGCGAGCCAAACAACTTGAGGAACAAGGCCTGAAGGAAGCTGCGGCTGACTTGCAGACACTGGCGAAGAAGTTCGACTCTTTACCAGCTGGCGAGAGTGACTTGAAAAAAGATGCTCTGCTCAAACTGAATGACGTTCGGGATGAACTCGACAAACAACGCAGCGCTCTCGGGAACGTCGAGGCGCTCAAACAGAACTTGGCGAAGTTGAGCGAGGTCAGCCAGGGCCCTGCTGATAAGCTCAACAAGGCGATGACCGAAGGGGATTTCAATGAAGCCAAGAAACTGGTCGAGGAGCTGGCCAAGAAGCTGAAGTCGGGTGAGCTCAACGAGCAGGAGCGGAAGCAATTGGCCGAGCAGCTTCAGAAAATGGCTGAGGTGGCGGACAAACTGGCCAAGGAGCATGAGCAAGCGAAGCGGGATCTCGAGGAGCAAATCCGCCAAGCTCAAGCTGAGGGTGACTTGAAGAAGGCGGCGGACCTGCAGAAGAAACTGGAGAAACGCGAGGCGGTTGATCGGCAGATGCAGCAGCTGAAAAAGGCGGCTGAGAATCTTCAAAAGGCAGGCAAGGCGGTGGAGCCAAAACCGAACAAAGGTCAGCAGCCCGCAAAAGGCCAGCCGAATAAGGGCGAGCCCTCCAAGCAAGGCAACGAGCAAAAAGAAAACTCGGGGGATCCACAATCCGGCGAGTCGAAAGACGGCAGCGAGTCAGGCGACTCCCAGCAGCAGATGCAGGAGGCTCAGATGCACTTGAAGATCTCGCTGAGCAGATTGAGCAGATGGAAATCGATGACCAGATGCAACAGCAGTTGCAGGACCTAGAACAAGACTTGCAGGAATGCAAAGACGGAATCAATGGCTGTCAAAATCCGGGCGATAACCCCGCAGGAAAGAAATCGAAAAAAGGAGATTTTCAAAAGGGAGAAGGCCGGGGGCACGGCGAACGCGAAATAGAGGAAGGTGAGACGGGCGAATATAAATCTAAAGTCAAAGGTGCCATTCAAAAAGGCGAGACGGTAAAGACTGGCGATGCGGATGGAAACAACTTGCCCGGCAGCAGTGCAGCCGAGGCCCGCGAGCTGATCAAATCGGAAATGAGTCGCCAAAGCGATCCGCTGGAAGACCAGCAGTTACCCCGCTCCCAGCGAGACCAAGCAAAAGAGTATTTTGAAAAGCTTCGAGGTGGAGGTTCGCGTTAGGTGTCCTTTGGCTTTCCCAAGCTTCGAGACCTTGGGTAACATGAAAGCGTTGCTTTCGACCGGAAGCTAATTCATTGACGTTTGATGGGAACAGATAGGAATCGATGATTCAGCTGCAAAACTACTATCGCCAGATCATCGCCCTTGTCCTGCTCGTTGGCCTGGGGCTGCTGGCTTATCAGGCCCGGGAGTTGTTTACCGGGCCACAGACTTCTCCCGAAGCGCAGGCATTTTCACCCGATCGCGAGATGGCTGACGAGTCCTACATGCGTCAGGATTGGAGCCGAGCCGAGCAGAATTATCGAGCCATGACGGAGCGCGACCCGTTCAACGGCTATGCGTGGTATTCATTGGGTGACTCGATCTGGCGTCAGGCACGTCGCCAGTTGAGTGAGCGGGATCGCCTCGCTCGGGCTCTGGTTCCCGATTCGGCTCGGATGAATGAGCTCAACACTCAAATCAAAGAACTTGGCGATAAAGCTGTCGAATGTTTTCTCCACGCTCAGGACACGGGCCGATTCCGCATTATCGCTGGTCAACGGATCGCCGAGATTTATTCGATTCAGGGCGAGAAGAAAAAGGCGATCGAGATGTTGGTTAAGTGTTATGACGACGGCATGACACTGCGG
>JBJTQD010000014.1:0-1455 GCA_046075445.1 Planctomycetota bacterium | reverse complement strand
GCAAGCGGGCCGGCCGCGCCCCCCCGGGTAAAGGAACGCAAAATTTCTATAGAAAGGCCGAAACGAGCGTTGCCCCCTTGGGGCACGGGCAGTTCGACGCGGAATTGCAAGAGCGTATCGAGCCGAGAACAAAGAAGAAGGAGCAGAAGAAGTGATGTCGGAATTTGAGGCGGGCCCTGCCCCCAAAATCTATCGGCGCTGATTCGTTCTCATTTGCCGCAACTCGCCCGCAGTCTTTGCGGCGACGCCGACACCCATCCGAACAGCTCGGGCCTGAGCAGAACCCGGCAAAGCAGCCTGAACGATCGCCTGGGCCGGTGTCTCCGGCGGCAGCAACATCGTCTTGGCCGCTTTCTTGGTCCCAGAAACGACAGCTCTCTCCACTTTATTTATCGGGCGACCACTCGGCGCCGCCCCCAATCCTCCGCGCAGTGGAGGGCGAAATTGAGGCGACTGTGCCCCTGTTCCCGCTTTCAAGCCCGGCTCACTTCGCCCCGCTCGGGGCGGAAAGAACTCTCTCTCCAGACCTGAAGTTCGGTCATCGCTACTCTGCCGCAAATTGCCGGGCCAAGGCAACTCACCCTCCTCCATCATAGGCTGCTCAAAATCGGTTTGCTCGGACTGGGGGTCAACGTCCTCGTACCGCTCGCTTTGAGCGTCCTCCAACCCCGCCGCAATCTCCGCATGCCGCGACCGAATCCGCTTGGAAAAGTCCGCCGCATCGAAATTCTCATCAACCAGCACATTCACCTTCGCCATTTCCTGCAACTCTTCAAACGGCAAGCGATTGTCGAGCAAGCCCAAGTCATAGGCATACTTCGCCGAATTTCCGGAAAGCAGAACCTGCCAAGCAAACGGCACCCGCTGGGGTTGAAGCTTGTTCACATGCGCGACAATGTTGGTTGTGCAATTGTTGGTCACCGTGTGATAGAACTCCGGCCGCGTTGCCAGCTGATTCGCTCGGCGCATCACATCCAAAAACAGTTCCCGCGTATTCTCCGGTGTCGCTACCGTGGGATATACGTAAACCTCGGCATCCCGATATCTCGTTCGCAAACGAATCACATCTCGTTCGTCGGCCACGAGATAGTAGAGCTCAAACTGATTGCTCACTCCCAGCAGCGGCGAATAGGCTTCACCCAACTCCCGGCGAATTTCCGCGGAGACACAGAGATATGTCCCATCCGACAACCCGAAGCTG
Organism: Planctomycetota bacterium; assembly: GCA_046075445.1. Classification (GTDB taxonomy): domain Bacteria; phylum Planctomycetota; class Planctomycetia; order Pirellulales; family Pirellulaceae; genus BJ22. Next base: position 254 of record JBJTQD010000014.1, on the reverse strand, counting down.
AGCATCGTATGGGCCAACGACTTCGTCTTGAATGGCACCACGATGAAATCAACAGTTTGCAGTTCTTCCAGCCGAACTTTTCGGTCGTAGTAGTTCACCACATAATCATTCGCGGTCGCATACTGGCAGTTGCGAATGTTTCGGATCAGCACTTCCTCTCCCTGAATCTCGGCGGTGGAGAGCCGCTGCATATCGGCAACCCAAGCCCGATCGTTGGTCGGCACGACCCGGTCCAGCAAGTCGTTGGTCTGAAC
>JBJTQD010000013.1:0-5618 GCA_046075445.1 Planctomycetota bacterium | reverse complement strand
TTGCTTGAGTTCCGCGCTAACGGAAGCTTGCGAACCGTCACCGACATGGGCCAACTCCAACAAGAAAAGCAGGGAACTTGGACTTTCGTTTCCGACTCTGGTGGTGGAAAGAAGCTAGCGATTCGCTGCTTGCTGAATCAGCAAACCAGCGAAGTTGAGGTCGAGTTCATCGAGCCGGAGCTGATTTCACTCGTTCCCCCAAACATGGCGGGGTTGAATACCAAACTTACCTTCCGTCGCACTCAATGAGTCGTAGGGATTGTGACGATAAGGAAACAGCAGCGGTCGATCGTTTCACTTGCGACCAATTGCTGCCCCGATTATTTTTGACCTGCGGAGCAAGGACGCTCCCGGTCTGCCAAGGGAACGAGTGTTCCCGACCTGGCTGGTTTTCTGAGTGGAGGGATTCTCATGCGGATTCAATGGATTGTTTGTCTGTGCAGCTGCCTCTTCATCGCAGGTTCCGTCTCTGCTCAACAGACTCCTCAGGCTCAGCAGCCCAGCAACCTTCCCGCCGTCCCGGCGGCACTTGCGGGAAATCAACCCGCTAGCCAACCTGCCGCGCAGCCCGTGCGAATCACGGCAACTTCCCTCAATGGATATTGGGCCGGAGTTGGCTATCTCGACGAGCAAAAGCTCGAAGCCAAGCTGAAGACGCTCACCGACGAGACGCAAAAGAAACAACTGCAAGAGAAAGCCAATCTCTTCCTGTCGATGGTTGCAGTTATGGCATTGCAGCCGACTGGCCAAATGGTCAGCGAAATCGAAGTGACCGATGCCGCTGGCAAACCCATCCGAGAAGTGGTCCAAGGCACCTGGAAAGTCGTGGAGCAGAAGGAAAATCGCCTGTTGGTCGAATTCCTCGAGCAGGGCTCGGACAAGTCGACCACGACCGTTCGCAAGGTATTCCAGTTCTACGAAGACGCCATGAACATGGCTTCTCCTGTAGATACCTCGGCTGAGCTGGCCGAATTCAACCCGCTGATCATCTACGAGCGAGTTCCTGACGCAGCGATGGCTGAAAACGTCGACCCTGTCGCTCCGCCCAAGATTGATCGCTAGAATGAATGCGTGGTCACCGGGGCTGGAGGGGAGTAGTAAATGGACTGCTCCAGAGTCGCGATGACTTCTGCACCAAGTCGAGCGCCATTCGATGGAACAAGAAGAGTACCGTCTGCCGCCCCGGGTATTGCTGAATAGTCTGGGCGCGAGCTTGCTTGGCTATGTCGGGGCGCTTGTCAGCCAACTGGTCTGCTTCTACTTGGTTTCGCTGCTGTTTCCCAACTTAGATATATTTACCTCGCCGAAGAATTCTCAACATGGGCTCTTCAGGCAACTGGCATCGCCTCCACCAAGTTTTTTCTTGATAGCTTTGGCGCTGACGAGCCTGTGCTGTGTTGCGATCGGGGCGCTAGTCGCGCGGTCCGCCAAATTTTCTCCTCTGGGACACACTGTCTTCGGAGCTGTCTTGATCGCAATCACTTACCTGCAAACATCATTTAGCACCCCGTCCCATCTCAAGTGGGTTGCTTTAGTTGCGATGGTGCTCTTTCCGAGTGGAATTCTGATCGGCGGACAACTCTTCGCTCCGCAGCAAATGATGGAATCCGACCCATCCAGTGACGCAGATCTGGAAGAAGAAACCGTCGAATAGATTTCCGAGGAAAGTCATTCTTCAGAAGAGGACGAGCCGAGGATGAAGCCCGATTCAGCCGGTTACCGCCAGCTCTTTGGCCCGCTCGCTGCCGGGTGATCCGCCCAAACATAGCGCAGGCAAAGTTCTTTCGCCGAAGTCACGCCAATTCTCGGCGTCGTGCGCAATGCCACGCGTTCCGAGCCACTTGCCGTCGACTCGGCAATCCAAAGCTGCTTGCCCAGCGAAAGATCGTGCCGGTCCAATCGGCGATCAATTCCGAGTGCCTCGCAAAGCTTGGCTGGTCCTGAGCAGAGTTCGCGGTCCGACGGTATCGCCGAGCGGCGGCCACTTCGCCGCTGCCGCATAACCTCCAGCCCCACCCGCGGCTCGATCGCCCGGATTAGCACAGCGGCCCCGACTTCTGCCGCTTCGGTCACGACGTTAAAGCAGAAGCGGGAGTGAATTGCGTAAACGTAAGCCCTTCCCGGCTCGAAAAACATCGCTTCATTTCGCGGAGTCCTGCCGCTGGCGGCATGCGATGCCGAATCACCCCGCGGAAGATATGCTTCGGTCTCAACGATCACGCCCGCAGTCAGCTGGCCGCCGATGCGCGAGACCAGCCACTTGCCAATTAACTCGCGGGCGACTCGGCGAGTCTCACGGGTGAAAAATTCTCCCGCTAAAAGTTGGCTGCCCCGCATTCCTGACCGCTCTCTGCTTCGCAACTTAATCCGGCCTAAACACGATTTCGCTATCATGTTCTCTCGATTGAGAATCATCATGCCCCAAAACGAATGTTTATTCCAGCCAGCGAGGAATACAGATGACTGAAGTGCAGACCGCCAACGCCAAAATTGTAGTGGAGGCAGCCGGGCAAGGCGAAGCGCTGCTGTTCATTCCCGGCTTTCCCCTAGACCATCGGATGTGGTCGGCACAGGTTGATTTCTTCTCCCGCTCGTTTCGGGTGTTAGCGCCAGACCTGCGCGGCTACGGTCAAAGCTCAGCTCAAGCTACGCCCGTCACGATGCATGACTTGGCCGGAGACTTGATCGAGGTACTTGACCAGCTTGCGCCTAATCAACAGGTGACGGTTTGTGGGCTTTCGATGGGTGGTTATATCGCGTGGCAACTGGTGCACTTTTGGCCGCAGCGAGTCGCCCGGCTGGTCCTCTGTCACACGCGATCGGCAGCCGACTCGCCCGAGACGGCTCGCGGTCGCCGTATTGCGATGGAGGGAATCCGGCAGTCGGGTCCAGACGCCTTTCTGTCCGCTATGCTCGATCGACTTGTCGCGCCGCAGACCAAAGAGCGCAATCCCGAGACGGTGAACGCGATCCGGCAGTGGATGCAGGAAGCGCCGGCCGCGTCACTGGTCCACACGCTCGATGCACTCGCCCAGCGACCCGATGCCACGCCATGGCTCAAGGAAATCAACTGTCCGACTTTGGTCATCGCCGGTTCGGAGGACCCGATCACGCCACCCGGTGAGATGCGGACGATGGCTGAGCAGATTGCCGGCAGCCAATTCGTTTTGCTTGAAGAGGTCGGGCACCTCTCCCCATGCGAATCGCCCAATCAATTCAATCAGATCCTCGCGGCATTCTTGAGGAAAGCTTAAATTGCTGAGCTGGCTCTAGGGCTTCAACACGAGTCCAAGTTTCGTTCCGCGAAACGGATAACCTCGTACACCGAGTCCATTCCTTTGTCAGCCGGGTCTTCGCGCCAGCCCCCGGTTCGGAAGCCTCAATCCTGCATCCCAAACACCGTCAAGCTCTTCACGACGGCCGACGTATCCGGGAAAGTGTGGAAGCAACGTACCTGTACGTGTCGCCGAAAGGCTTGCAGGTGAATGTAGCTGACGCCGCCGATCGAGCTGCGGCCGCTTGGCTCGAACCGGTGCAGCAGTCCTTCGCATTCTTTTTGCTGCTCAAGCTGCTGCTGAATATCGACAAAAACCCTTGGATTCACGCCCTCGATTTGGAATTCACTGCTCCAAGTCACTGCGTTCTGCAGCGTCGCCCGTTCGCGATGCAGCGACTCGATCGGAGCGGAGACCATCCGTCTCTGCTGCGGCAAGTCATGTTTCAGGCCGGCGCAGACTTCTGTCAGTGTCCACTGCTGATGCTGAAACGTCAGCAAGTGACCGCAAGTCGTGATTCGATAATCCAACCGGTAATTCTCTCGCTCAAGTACCCGCGCAGCACAGGGCTCGAACAGTTCCGGATGAATGGAACGTCCGAACAAGTGCAGTCCGAGTTCTTTGATTTTGGGGCGAACGAATAACACGGTAGAAATGCGAAGCAGAAGTAGTGGGTGAACTTTTTGAGCACGGGAAGCAACAACCGGAATGATTCTTCTTGATTGACTTCGCCCTTAATTATAGGTGATCGGCGCGGAAGCCAAAATAGAATTCAAACGCGGTGCTGGCTTTCCACAGCGAATCCATTCGAACGTGAGAGCAGCTGCCCATAAAGATTCCCCATTTCATGACCGAGCTAAGATCAAGATTTCCCCAATTCGCCCTTGACAGTCGCGCAGAGGAAAGTCTCAACCCAATCGGTTCCATGCAATCGGCTGTCTTCCTGCCGCAACCAGCAACTCATTTGCCTGTGAAAAAGGGCGACTACCAAAGAAGCCGCGATGAGCAGAGAGTGGCGAGGGATGCGGCGCGCAAAGCACAGGTTGATGTGAGGCAATTAATCTTCGTTTCTTCTGAGCCGGCGCACCCCACAAGATAAAAACGATCGCTTCCTCACACTGTGATAGCCGCTCAATCACCCCATCGGTAAACCACTCCCAGCCCAGTTCGCGATGAGAAAGCGGACTGCCATCGCGCACGGTGAGCAGCGAGTTAAGCAGCAACACGCCTTGCTCAGCCCAAGCAGTGAGCTCACCGCTAGTTGGCACCTCGACACCCAAGTCGCTCGAGAGTTCCTTGTAAATGTTTCGCAGTGAGGGGGGCAGGGGTACGCCCCGCGGAACAGAGAAGCTCAAACCGTGTGCCTGCCCCGAGCCGTGATAAGGGTCTTGCCCGAGGATGACTACGCGAACGTCAGCCAGACCAGTCCGCTCGAACGCTGCGAAAACTTGCTCCTCAGGCGGATAAACGGTCGCAGCCTGGCGTTCCGCTTGAAGACGGGCTGACAGTTCCAAAAAACGGGAGTCAGTAAGCAAGTCCGCGATTAGGCTTCGCCACTGTGGGTTGAGCTGCTCGGCGAGTTGAGAGTGGACCTGCGACATGCAAAGACCCTCATTCAGCCGACTACCGGCGTCGCGCAGCGGCTGGGGCGATAATCGACAAGTTGCAATTCGACTTTGCGAAAGCCATTGAATTCGTTAATGACCGGCTTAAAAGCAAAGTCATAAAGTTGTCCTTCGCCACAACTGAGTTGCTCGCTCCAGTCCGCTTTGCCGAAACCGACGGCGCGAATCTGGGTCCGGTCCTGGCTTAGGCGAAGGGCCAAGTGACGGCCGTCGCTGCCCATCTTTTTTGCAGGCTCGATCAGTTGCAGTCCCGTCGCACAGATGACGGGTCGCGGATTCTCCTGACCAAACGGAGCGAGCTTCTCCAAATGGGCAACTGTTTCGAGGGTGAGTTGGCAAAGCGCCGCTTCGGCGTCGATATTCAGTTCCGCTTCCGGGGCGACCTCGCCAAAGGAGCCGGCGACGACCTCAAAAAAAGCTTCCCTGAAGGCATCGACATTGGCGGGATCGATTTTCAGTCCCGCCGCGGCTCGGTGTCCTCCGAAGCCAGCCAAATGCGACTGGCACTGGGAGAGAGAGGAATACAAGTCGATCATGCCGGCTGAGCGGGCCGAGCCAACGGCCGGGCGCGTCTCCATTCCATCGAGCGAGATGATGATGGTTGGACGATGAAACTCTTCAGCCAAACGTCCTGCGACGATGCCGATGACTCCGACGTGCCAGTCTTTGTCTGCCAATACGATCGCCGGATCATTTTCCGGATCAAATCGTTCCTCAA
>JBJTQD010000012.1:0-2891 GCA_046075445.1 Planctomycetota bacterium | reverse complement strand
CGCCGCCGGCGCGTCGTTCACCCTGCCCGATTGGTTAGACCACGTCCCGGGCATCAAAGTCGCAGTCGACTTGAACGCCGTGCCACCAACTGGCCTACTCGGCATCGACCCTCGAGACGCGGGAGAACTCCGGTCCGGAATTTATTGCTACGGCGCTCTGGGAGTAGGCAACCTGAAGATGAAAATTCACAAAGGCTGCCTCAAGCAATTGTTCGAGTCCAACGACCGCTGCTTTAATACGACCGAGATCTTCAAATATGGTCGCTTCCTTGTGAGCTCAGGGTCGTAAACCTCTCGGTAACAGACACTTCAGCAGCTCACCGCCCCACCTCATCACGCTTGCCAACCTCCGCCAAGGTCGTGTCATCAGGTAGAAGCCGAGTGTATTCCGATAATCAGGGACTCATTTGGCTACACAAGCATTTCACTGATTACAACCACCTTCCTCCTTTGGGCAAGTAACGCAGCAAGCAGCTCTTACTCACTGCTACCTTTCACGCAGCGATTGCCACGCCCTGCATTGAGGAACACTCGCAGCGAAATCCTCTTTCTAAACATCGCCGCTTTGTGCAGCGCAGACCTTTCTATCTCCCCCTCGTTGCCGAGGGGAAAGGGTCCGGGTTTTAGCGTATCGGCAGCTAAAACCCGCGCAGCTCCCAATCACCGCTCCCTTTCTCTGCAAACCCTTCGCCTGTTACTGAAGCGGCCACCGCAGAGTAAGATAAAACGCGAGGTCCCCCCTGCTCCAGTCGCCCAGAGAATTCCCACTATGCTGACTCGCCGCTCCGTTTTAACCATCCTTGCCGGTACTGGACTAGGCACACCCGTCTTTCATCGCGCCCTCGCGCAACTGGCTCAAGGCACTGCACAGGTCACACCAGCGATGATCGCTCAAGCCGCTTGGGTTAGCGGCATTCAGCTTACCGAAGAAGAGCAGAAGACCATCGCTCAAAAAGTTCAGGCCAATGGCGTGGCGCTCGAGCAACTCCGCAAATACCCGATCGAACACACCTATCCACCGGCTGTACTCTTTCAAACGCTCAGCGGCACGGCCGATAGCGAGAACGCGGTCGAGAGAGATGCGAGCTTTGGTGACACGGCGGCCTTGCCACTTCCAGAATCGGCGGAGGCACTCTGCTACCTCCCCGTTTCGGAACTCTCCGCGTTAATTCGCACGCGGCAAGTAAGCAGTGTCGATTTAACAAAGCGTTACCTCGAACGCTTAAAGAAGTACGACCCGATGCTTCGCTTCGTCGTCAACTTTACCGAGGAACTCGCGATGCGGCAGGCTGAACAAGCCGACCGCGAAATTTCCGCTGGCCATTACCGCGGCCCTCTCCACGGAATTCCTTGGGGAGCCAAAGACCTGATGAGCGTTCCGGGCTATCCCACGACTTGGGGGATCCCTGTCTATCGCGACCGAGTGCTCGATGAAACCGCAACCGTAGCCGAACGGCTCGCTTCAGCCGGGGCGGTCCTCGTCGCCAAGCTCTCGCTCGGCGCCATCGCGATGGGCGACAAATGGTTTGGCCAAATGACTCGGAATCCTTGGAATCCGAAAAACGGGTCGAGCGGATCTAGTGCCGGTTCCGCCTCGGCGACGGCCGCTGGTTGTGTCGGGTTCTCAATCGGAACCGAAACTCTGGGAAGTATTCTTTCACCGTCCATTCGCTGCGGGACGACTGGTCTGCGTCCGACTTTCGGTCGAGTCAGCCGCCACGGCTGCATGCCACTCGCCTGGTCTTTCGACAAGGTCGGACCGATCTGCCGCAGCGTCGAGGATTGCGCTGTCGTCTTTTCGGCAATTCATGGAGCAGACGGGCGCGATCCGACTGCGATTAATCGCCCCTTCGATTGGCCAAACAGATTCGATTTGCGAAGCATTCGCGTCGGTGTCCTGAAACGTGAGAATCAGGCTGAGTTGAGAGAAGAGGAAGCGATCCTCAAAGATATGGGCTGCCAGATTGTTCCCGTGGAACTCCCCAAAGATTTCCCTCTGCGGGCATTAATCCAAGCGATCGACGTCGAGTCCGCGGAAATTTTTCAAGACTTGCTCATCGCCGGAAAAACAGAAAACTGGAATGACTGGACTGACATCTTCCGCGCGGCTCATTACTATTCCGCCGTGGACTACCTCAAGCTAATGCGTGTCCGCCGTAAATTAATGTTCGAAATGGAATCGCTGATGAAGCAAGTCGATGTCCTGTTCAACTGCAATGATATTTTGCACACCAATCTAACCGGACATCCTGCCGTAGTGCTCCCTTGGAAAGTTGCCCAGCGAACGGAAACTCAGCGACCGATCCCCGCGACTTTCGCTGGCCAACTGTTTGATGAAGCCCGCCTCTGTGCAGTCGCGCATGCCTTCCAGCAGCGTGCGACGGGCCACCTCCAGCGACCGCCGTTAGATGAGTTCCTGGAACTCCACTCAACCGGCAAGCTCGATGTGGCTGAGCCTGCCCCCAATCAAACCGCCCCGCCTCCCTCTGAGCAAAAGCCAGAAGAGAAGTCAGGCGGGGGAAAGTACTAGACCTCGTAGTCTTCGTAGGGTGGTAAAAGCTCGCGGGCATGCCACGTTAATCCGTCATGTATTCGCAAACCTTGCGCTCATGCCGTCCCCGGCGCGGCGCTGGGCGATGGTCTCCCGACCTCACCCCCGGTGCGGTATCCCGTTGTTGGGCGTAAATTCACCTCCCCGTCGAACCGCCCGTGCCCCCCGGTGAATTTTTTTTTGCCCCGCGCAATCTTTGGGGGGCGACGTACGGTTCGACCTATTCGAATCACTTCGTCCGTTAACCCGGGGTGGCGCGCGAACAGGTACGGCAACACGCCCTTTGCTTAGCCGCAGCGACGTCCCACCTTACCTCTAATTACCACCCACCACCAACGGC
>JBJTQD010000011.1:0-7731 GCA_046075445.1 Planctomycetota bacterium | reverse complement strand
GATCGCCTCAGCAGTCGGAGTTGCCGAACAGCTAAGGAAATGAAGAACCCAGCTGCCTTTGGCAAGCCATTCGCTTCTTTGCCTGAGCGCATAAAAAAACCTCCAGCCTGATCAGGCCGGAGGTTTTTCTTGGACTGAACTGTTCCAGTTGGTAGACTAACCGCCGTCGCCTTCCTTCGGCTGATCTTCAGCTTTCTTCTCGCCTTCGGCTTCCTTTTTCTCAGGTGCTGGAGTTTCGTCTTTCTTTTCTTCCTTCTTTTCCTCGGAGCCCCCCTTGGACTCGGATTTTTCACCCTTCTTGTCAAAGTTCGGAGCGGGGAGTCCCATGCCACCGATTGCGGCCTCGAGGACCTTCTCTTTTTGCTCGAAGGAGTCAAAGCCACTCGCCTTTTCGATCGACTCGATGGTCGGCTCGGCACCTTGGGCAACCTTAAAGAGTTCGTCCTTTTCGTAGACTGCGAACATCGATCCGAAGCTTAGGAACGGAATCGTTCGGCGGAGTTTGTATTCCTCCACGTCGTACTTGCCAACCTTGAACGAGCGGTCTGGCTTCAGCTTTATCTTTTCTTGGAAGCTCTTGGGCGAGAGAGGGCCATCCTCTGAGTCTTCCAAGGCAAAAAAGTCTTCGGTTAACTTGTCGACTGCTGGCTTGCGGTTCGTCGTGTCGTTGTAGAACGCGAAACCAACAAGGCCGAGAAGTGCAATTAAGACAATCAGGCGAATCGTTGAACCACTGGATTGGGACGACATCGAGGCTACCTCTATAAAGACAGAAATTTGGATTCATTAGGAGCCAGACAACAACGCCTTGGCTCGGAAGTGGCTTGGTTGAGCGGTTTTCAGTTTCGTTCAATTCAAGGAATCTTGTTTTTCCTTTTGTTCAAACGCTCCTGCGCCGCTGGCTTTCTCAATTGACTGGACTGTCGGCTGGCTACCCTGAGAAACCTTGAACAGTACCCCGTTTTCGTAGATCGCGTACATCGATCCAAAACTTAGGAACGGGATAGTCCGTCGCAATCTGTACTCTTCCACTTCATACTTGCCGGTTTGGTAAGTGCGATCGGGCTTTCGTTTCAGTTCGGCCTGCACCTTTTCAGGGGTAGAGCTCGAATCAGCCGCTTCCTCAAGACGGAAGAACTGGTCCATCAAGAGGTCGACCTCCGCTGCCAGCCGCATGTCATTGTAGAAAGCAAACCCTGCGAATCCGAGCACGGCGACAAGGATGCTCATCCGGATCACCGCGCCTCTGGAATTCAGAGAACTTTGGGCTGACATACTGACCTCGCAGACGGTTTGCGACTCAGGCTGGGGGTACACCGATAACGAATTCGCTCGCCTGCCCACAGTTTAATTCAATATGCAGGATTTGGGACCGCGGGTCGCTGATTTTCAGCAAAACCGGGGGGACAGGGGTGCGAACCATGCTTTTTCTGCCGAATAGCGAAAACTTGCCGGTCGGCTCGACTTAGCGGCTCAAGCTGTTCGCGGTCGGCGCAGGTCTGCCGGCCTCGCCGATTCTTTGACCTTTGGTCTCCTCTTAGTGTCTGTTTTGGGTTCTGGCTCAAAAGAACCCTATCAACCGAATCCGGCGGTATCGCCAAAGGAACTTACGCGCGCCACTGAACCGGGGACTGGCGCGAAGACCCGGCAGAAGTGGAAAAGAGGCGGGCTGATACTTCTCTGGCCAAACTGGCATGCGCTGCGCCTCGCCCGAGCAAAAGCCTGGCGTCTTTGGGCTCCGTTTGCGGGCCAAACTAAGAACAAGCTGCAGTGGCTACTGCTGTTCGTCAACGAAGTCTTTGCCCATCTTCCGCTTGATCATCTTTTCGGTTGGGCGAGTATCGCCCTCGAAAAAGGTGGCTACGCCGTTTTGATTGTAAACGACAAACAACTTTCGGAGACTGAAGAATGGTACCGTTCGACGAAAATCATACTCTTCGACCTCGTAGGCTTTCACCTTAAAGGTCGCGATTGGACGCATTTTTAGCGTTCTCTGCACCAAGTCCGATGAAATGCCGTGACCGTCATCTGTTTCGGCTTGGATCAGTTTGTTGACCTCTTCAATCAGCGCGGCCGACCGGGGAATTTTGTTGAAGTGGTCGTTGAGGATCGCACCGCCCACCAACAGCAAAATCGCCAAGAGACTGGCTGTTCTTGTCCAAGGGACCGAACTGGGGCGGATTTCAGACATCGCTTCGGCTCCTCGATAAGACCCCGCCAAAAGAGTCGATTGCTTCTGGCTGTCGGTTATTTTTCCTCGAACGCCAGAAGCCCCAGTGCTCCATAGCAGGCTGACAAGCGGGGTGGCCTGACTTAATGCAGGTTGGCCGTCCAGCCAGAGCCGCTACTGTTGGACGTGCTCTGGCTGGCCTTCCGCGGGCTAACTTCCCGAAGGAATGAGCTTGGTTAGTCGGCCCGGAGAACCCATAGCATTGTATCCGCCGTCGATGTGCAGGGTTTCTGCTGTGATCCCGTCAGACATTGAGGAAAGCAAGAACGCTCCGGTGCGTCCCACTTCTTCGTGGGTGATATTGCGACCGAGGGGCGCGACGTGTTCGTACATGTTCAGCATCTCGCCCACCCCGGCAGCACTGCCGGCCAAGGTCTTGAGCGGACCAGCGCTGAGGGCATTCACCTTCACGCCTTGAGGGCCGAGGTCGTAGGCAAGGTAGCGTGTCGCTGCTTCGAGAGCCGCCTTGCAGATACCCATGACGTTGTAGCCGGGCACGCATTTTTCACCGCCAAAATAGGTCATGCAGAGCACCGAGGCGTTCGGGGCAAACGCTCCCTTAGCCGCGTTAGTCACCGCGATCAAGCTGTAAACGCTGATGTCCATCGCGAGCTTAAAACCGGCTCGGCTGGTCTCGATTGTGTCACGCTGCAGGTCGTCGCGGTCGGCGTAAGCGATGGAATGGAGCAGAAAATCGAGTTTGCCAAAGTGCTCGACCGCGGTGGCAATCACCGAGCGGATTTGCTCGTCGTTCTGTACATCCAGCGGAACGAGAAACTTTGCGGCTGGGTTCCCGTCGATTGCTTTCTCGACGCGACGGCGATTCTTCTGCTTTTCATCGTCGGGTTTATCTGGAAGGTGTGTGAAACCGCATTCTCCGCCCCCATTCATGATTTCCTGAGCAATCGCCCAAGCAATCGAACGATCGTTGGCTACGCCGAGGATCAAACCCTTTTTTCCAGCAAACATCCCCATGAAAATCACTCCCCTAATGGATCGCTCTTACGAATAATGGCGGACAGTATCCGGTACAATCGAAGGCAACAGAGCCGCCAGACCCTCAGTTTTCTGCGGCAAGTGGTTGACCGGAATCCGGTTTCAGAGCCGCTGACTCGGTTCTACCGCAAGCCTCGCAGGCCGTTTAGGACCTGATTAAAAGCTCTCGGTCGAACCGCATGAAACCGTCTCAGTGTATCAATTGTTCCTTTCGACTTCATTGGGGTTGAGCCGCCGAACATGAGCCGTTCTGCCGATACGCTGATTCCTGATAATTCCCCTGCCAGCCAACTGCTCTGCCGGCTTCTTGCACAGCGTCCCGAACATGACGCCGAATGGTGGCCGACTGCTCTCAGGGAAGTCGCCGCGACGCTGGGAGTCCCTTGCGCCGCACTGGTCCAAGGAGCCAAAGGCCGGTGGGCCATACGCTTTCAATCTGGCTGCCAACTTAGCCAGCTACCAACGGAGTGGCTCTCGGAATTGCTTGACCATCAAGGCCCGGCTTCCTTGCCGACAAAAACCGATGGCCGGTTCTGGTCGGGGACGCCGCTGCAAAGCGATTCGCAAGACGGCGAACTTTTGCTGGTTCAAGGAAAAAAAGTCGAAGGGCCCCTTCTGGTCGCGACGGCTGCCGCTCTGGCCTTGGTGGAACAGACCCGCGAGTCGATAGCCACTGCTGAACGACGTTCGGCTCGCCTGCGGGCGCTGCTCGAAGTGACCATCGCCTGGAATCGCCACCGGAATACTGACGAACTGCTCCAGCAGATCGCCGAGACCTCGACCCGCCTGCTGGATGCCGAACGAGCCACGATTTTTCTGGTTGACCAGACCCGCGGCTTGTTAGTTGGAAAACCCGCGCTCGGTGTCTCTGGAGGTGAACTGCTCGTCCCGCTGAACTCCGGGATCGTCGGCCGAACAATCTCCTCTGGGGAAGTTCATCGCGTCGACGCAGATGTTGCCAGCGAGCAGGCTCTGGTTGACCGCTCGGTCGACCAAACACTCAACTTCCAAACGCGCTCACTCGTCTGCGCGCCAATTCGGAATGCGGCCGGGAAAGTCATCGGAGCCTTCGAGTTAATCAACAAACGACAAGGCAATTTCTCGCCAGCGGATGAGGCTGAACTGATTGAACTGGCTGCTCACGCCAGCGTCGCGATTGATAACACCCAGCGAGTCGAATTGCTAGTTGAAACCAGTCGTCAAGCGGCCGAGGAAGCGGCTGGTCGTGTGCAAATCATCGGCCAGTCCCCCGCAATGGAGAAAGTTCGCGTTACGGCTGCTCGCGTGGCAAATACCGAACTGAACTTGCTGATTACCGGGGAAAACGGCACGGGCAAGGAAGTGATCGCTCAAATGGTTCACTACATGAGCCCTCGCCGGGACCAGATTCTGGTCGCTGTAAACTGCGCAGCGCTAACCGAAACACTGCTGGAAAGCGAATTGTTTGGTCATGAGAAAGGCGCTTTCACCGATGCGTATCAAACACGCAAAGGCAAATTCGAGCTCGCGACTGGCGGGACTCTGTTTCTGGACGAGATTGGCGATCTGAGCCTCGGGGGCCAAGCGAAGTTGCTGAGGGTGCTCGAAGACAAAGTCGTCGTCCGAGTTGGTGGTTCAACTCCGATTCCGACCAATGCCCGCGTCATTGCGGCCACCAACCAAGACCTGGCTCAACTGGTGCGCGAGAAGAAGTTCCGCGAAGATCTTTTCTTCCGTTTGAATGTTGTCGCCATCCAGATACCGCCTCTCCGCGAACGCGGCGAAGATGTCTTGCTGTTGGCGGAATTCTTCTTGAAACATTTCGCGACCAAAGCTCGACGGCCCGCGCCCGAACTATCGCTAGCCGCCCGCAAGCGACTGCTGGCTCACGACTGGCCAGGTAATGTTCGCGAACTGCGAAACATGATGGAGCGGATTGCTTACTTGTCACACGATCAGCGGATTGACGCCAGCGATCTGCCTTTCATCGCTTCCACTCGTCCGGAGGCGAACCTGTCTAATGTCCCTGAAGATTTATCTTTAGCCTCGGCGACAGACCAGTTTCAGCGGGACTATATCGAGCGGCATATTCGCCGAGCACATGGAAACATGACTGAGGCGGCTGAGTCGCTAGGGCTGCATCGCAGTAACCTCTACCGAAAAATGCATCAACTCGGCATGGACGACGATAAACCGGGCAAGGAATGACAGCCGAGAGATCGTTTCCCTCATTCCTCGTAGGGTGGGACAAGGTCGCAGGGAACCACGTTAAGTTGTCATTCGATCACAAGCACTGCAGCGAATGCAGCTTCCCGCGACCGCCGGCCCACCAACAAGCGCGGTGGGGCGTGAATTAAACATCCGTGGTGGGCCGGCGCGGTGCGGGACCTGCTTGTTTTCCGACTCGCACTTGCTGCTACCCGACTTTTCGACTTTACGTTTTGCTGCGCTTCCCCGCCCCGCTTGTCCCACCCTACAGGTAACGACCAAGCCAAAACTTCCTTGGTTTTCCGGGAAAAACCTGGTTTTTGCGTATGTTTTCAGCCGAAAAGGATGATTTCCCCGAAGCTTGGCCCTCGACCAAACAAGGCAATTCGGCTATGCTTCGTGGCTCCCTGCTCGGGGCCGCTTCGCCGTATCGCCGCGAATCCGCTATAGCAACGGTCAGGTGGAGTTGAGTGTCGTGTTTCCAATCAAGCCAGGAAGAGGCGGGTCAACCGCCGGCCCTGAGAGCTGTATCCCAGCTAAACCTGTTCCTTTAATTGTTCCAGAGTAGTAGTCATGTACGCAATCATCGCAGACGGTGGACACCAGTACAAAGTAGAAGAAGGTCAAACTCTGGAAATCGATTTCCGCGAGGACGCAACTCCCGGCAGCGAACTGGTATTTGACCGCGTGCTCGCGATCTCCAACGATGGCAAGTTCCAACTTGGCCAACCAACGGTAGCCGGTGCTTCTGTAACGGCCAGCGTCGTCAGCGAAACCAAAGGCGAAAAGTTGGTGGTCCAAAAATTCCGCCGCCGCAAGAACTCTCGTCGCCGCACAGGCCATCGTCAAAAATTTACCTTGGTGAAAATCACCAAGATCGCTGGCTAAGTCAAAATCCAGCCGCGGCACTTCAGACTCCAGCACCCTTCTTGGGCAATGAATGTTCTGAACCTTGGTTGGGCTAATTCACGCCAACGCTTTGACACTATACTGCTGAATCATTGCACTGCTGAATCAATGAACGGGCGACTCTTCGGAGTCGCCTTTTTTGTTGGATGACTTATTGCGAGAGCGCGCCGCGGAATCGTTCTTCGCCCAACCGAACTTAAACCCTTCTTTCTCACTCGCTTGGTCCGGGCCGCCTTGGCCAGCTAACTTTCCCGAGCGCCCCGCAAACCTCTCCAGCAAAGACTGTTCAAAATTAGCGCGCTGTGCCTAAAATCAAGGCACTGCGTTAGCCAGATTCTCGTATTTTCCTTTTTATCTGGCTCGCTCGCCTCGGCCCGAAATGCAGCTTCTTTAAGCAGTCTGCCTGCCATATCGATAGGCTTTCGGCTTGTTTGTACCCAGCCCCGGCTCGGCTTTCACCCTCAGAAACTTGGTTTAACTCGCGATGCCAGCTCAATCAACGCCGCTTTTCGAACCTGCTGAATTTGGCTTGATCGGCCAAAGCCCAGCCATGCAGGAAGTCTATCGCTTGACCGTGCTGGCGGCGAAAAGCAATGCGTCTGTGTTGCTGCTTGGCGAAACGGGAACGGGCAAGGAATTGATTGCCTGTGCCCTGCACCGCCTTAGCTCTCGAGCGACCGCCCCTTTTATCCGGGTCAATTGCGGGGCCCTCCCTGAGACCTTACTCGACAGCGAACTGTTCGGTCACGTCAAAGGTTCGTTTACAGATGCCTTAAAGGATCGAGCTGGTCGGTTTGAGGCAGCGACTGGTGGGACGATTTTCCTGGACGAAATTAATTCCACTTCTTCCACGCTTCAGGTCAAGCTGCTGCGCGTGCTGCAGGAGCGCCAGTTTGAACGCGTCGGCGCGTCTCAAACGGTCGACGTCGACGTGCGGGTGATCGCGGCCAGCAATCGCGATTTGACCAAAGAGGTCAGCGACGGCCGCTTTCGGGAAGACTTGTTCTGGCGGCTGAATGTGCTGCCGATTCAGCTCCCGCCGCTTCGTCGCAGGAAAGAAGACATCGAACCGCTTGTGCGCCACTTTCTGAAAGTCTACAGCCAACAAAACAACCGCCAGATTACCCAGATAGAGCCCCGCGCGCTGCAGGCCTTGATTGAATACAACTGGCCGGGAAATGTTCGCGAATTGCAGAATTACATTGAGCGAGCTGTTGTGCTCGGCGCGGGGAGCGCGTTGGAGTTTGGTTTACTGCCTGTCTGCGTTACAGGTAGTCCTCAGGCCGCAAGCACAGCCGTGTTTCGGCCGACTGACGACCAATCGCTGATTCAAGAATTCGTATTCAATCAGCTGGCCAAAGCGGGCAAGGAAGCAACCGACCTGTATGACCGAGTGATTCTTCCGCTGG
>JBJTQD010000010.1:0-1681 GCA_046075445.1 Planctomycetota bacterium | reverse complement strand
GTTCTACTTTGTGAACTACTTCATCATTGTGTTTTTCAATTCGGCTTTGGTGGGCTGCGCGGTGATTCGGCTGAAGGGTGGTGACCCGACGGTTGGCGACGGATTTGCGACTTCGATGAGCCGCTTGCCTCAGATTGCCGCTTGGTCGGCCGTTGCTGCGACGGTCGGGATGATCCTGAAATCGTTTGAGAACAAGAACAACAAGCTGGGGCAGTTCATCATCGGGTTACTGGGAACAGCGTGGACGATTTTGACTTTCTTTGTCGTGCCGGTGATTGTGATTGAGAAGCTCGGACCGATCGACGCGGTGAAGCGTTCCGCCAGTTTGCTGAAACAGACTTGGGGTGAGTCGCTTTCGTCGACATTCAGCATTCGATTGTTTACGTTCCTCGCTTCGCTGCTGGGGATCATCCCAATGATTATCGGCGGTGCCTTGCTGGCCAACGGAACGGTGGCCTTGGGAATTCCGCTGTTCCTGATCGGAATTTTGGTTCTTTTGGGCGTGTCGGTGATCTCGAGTGCGCTCAACTCGATCGTGCTGGCTGCTCTGTACATCTATGCCGTAGAGGGAAAAGCTCCGACCAACTTCGACGCGAATTTGGTTGAGAGCGCCTTTGCGACCAAGTAGTTAACTCGCTGGTCAAGGCCAGGAAAAGAGGTGCCTCTCACGGAGGCACAGTAGCACGGAGGACGGACCGTTTGAGCGGCTTACCCTGTGACCATTGGTTGTGGGAGTCTGGCCTTGGCGTTGGGTGCTGAGAGGTCTGCCTACTTTGTGAGTTCGACGCAGATGATTTCTTTGTCGTTGCGGGCGAACATGCAGCCGTTGGCGAAGGCGGGGTGAGACCAAACGATTTTGCGTCCGCGGGCGGCTCCGGTGGGCTCGAGAATCTTTGCCCGGTCGATCTGCTCGAAACCTTCGCGAGAAAGCTTGGCGATGATCAACTCCCCTTCGTCGCTGAACATCAGATAGCGTCCTTCGTTTTCAACGACGAAGAGCGTACCGAACATCGCAGGGTTTTTCGCGAAGACCTTTTTGTCTCGCCAGATGAGCTCGTTCTTCTCCACGGTCACGCAGCGGAACTCGCCGTCGCCATCGACGCCATAGATCAGTCCGTCCTTCACTACGGGGGTCGTCATCAACGCATTGAGCGAAGTCTCGTTGCGGGGGTCGTTCTTGTAGGTTCGGTAGACCTCTTTGACGCTGGGCGGATTCGAGCCGATTTCCAGGAGTAAGCTTCCTTTGTAATACTCGGTCACGAAGAACAGGTTGCCGATAATCCGAGGGGTTGCAATGGTCGTCGCTGCGGGTTGGACTTTTTCTTCCGGAAAGATGACGTTCCAGAAACGCTCGCCCGTATCGGGATTGAGCGAGTCGACGCCGTCGCCGTTCCAGAAAAGCAGTTGTCGTTCGCCGTCCTTTTCGTAGATGACCAGCGGGGCGTAAGCGACATCGGTGACGGTGAGGGCTTTCCACTTCTCTTCGCCGGTCATTTTGTCGAAGCAGACGACTCCGGAGCCTTCGCCGCCGACGGGCACGTAGAGGCGTGGCCCATCGACTAGCGGGTGGGAGGCGTAGCCCCAAGGTGGCGGTTTGGCACCGTAGAGTTCGGTGAGTGACTTTTCCCAGACGATGCTGCCGTCGGCGACGCGGAGACATTTCAAGTGTCCCATTGCGCCG
>JBJTQD010000009.1:0-2156 GCA_046075445.1 Planctomycetota bacterium | reverse complement strand
AGACGTCGCAGTAGAGGCAGGGGGTGAAGACCAGGAGCATCGCCCCCATTTCGTGGCATTGTCCCCCGAATCGTCGACAGGCGAGGGCGTGCCCGAATTCATGCAGGACTTTGGTGATTGCGAGGACGATAGCCAAGCCAAGCCAATTCCTGCCGGCAAAGAACTCCTGCATTCGCGGCAGACGCGATTGAAACTGCTCAAAATTACATAAGACGAGTGAGAGGGCGGCGATACCAAGGATGATGACTAGGAAGAAAGCTAGTCCACTGAAGAGCCAACGAGTTCGCGGATCCAGCCAATCCAGAAGCGACGTTGGGTCATAGCCTCGAAAGCGAATAGCGAGCGGGTTAGCAAGTTGCTGCCGGATAAGTTTTCGGCGGGACTTTTCGGAACGCTGGTAAAGTTGTTCGCCTTGGCCGCCGCGATCACTTATCAGCAGATTGCTGCGGTGAAGCTGACCGAGCAGTTGGTGAAGTTCTTGACTGGAGAGTCGCTGCGGTGCGAAACGCGTTTCGAACAGAGCGATGAGCTGTTCGACGGACTTATGACCATCCAGTGATTGGAGAAGAAATTGTTCTTCATCCTCAAAGCGGAAATATTTCAGCGCGAGTGGGTCTTTGATGATCCAGCAGCGTCGACCCTGAAAGGTCTGCTGTTCCATCTCCAGGTCCGGCCTCATGCGAAGAGGTACGGAGCGAGGCGCGTTGTCGACGGGGTTGGGCTTGGACAAAGACCGTTGACCTGAGGGGGGAGTGTCGGCGAAATGAGTTCGGGTGAGCTGCGGCTTGTACCGAAATTTCGATTGAACTGGCAAGTGAAGCGTCGACAAACCGGGCTTGTTTGCTAGCAGTCTTGTTTGATGGCTTGCAATTTTGGGTGTTTTCCGGACGGGGCGGTAGCCGAAGCCGGGGGCTCGCGCGAGGAACCGGCTGAGGTCGGTTGGGCAAAAATGTGGCGTTGTTGTTTCGGGGCGGGGGGAGTTAGATTTACAAGCCGTTTGTGAAAAAACGCCCACGGGAGAGAGGGCGAGCGACGATCACAGGGAAGGTGGGTCGCTGTAAAACCAAAAAGGAATTCGAGCGAGGGATCGCGATGTTGACGCTGGCAAAGAATACGCAAGCAGTAGGCGGGACCGTTTCGATTGTGGTTCCAGTCTACAACGAACAAGACAACGTCGCGTTGTTGATTGAGGAGATCGAGAGGTCTCTGGTTGCGTTCACATCGCCCTGGGAAC
Source organism: Planctomycetota bacterium (assembly GCA_046075445.1). Lineage (GTDB taxonomy): Bacteria > Planctomycetota > Planctomycetia > Pirellulales > Pirellulaceae > BJ22. The sequence continues at coordinate 922 of JBJTQD010000009.1, read as the reverse complement.
TGCTCATCGTGGACGATGGTTCGGCCGATGAGACCGTGGTACGTCTCCAGCGGTTGGCCGAGCAGCGTCCGTTTGTCCGCTTGGTTTTACTGCGCCGCAATTTCGGTCAGACTGCCGCGATGCACGCGGGCATTCAACATGCGACGGGGGACATCATCGTCACGATTGACGGCGACTTGCAGAACGATCCGGCGGACATTCCGCGTTTGGTCGCGAAAATTGAAGAGGGATACGACTTGGTGCATGGCTGGCGGAAGCACCGGCAAGATCGATTTATCAACCGCAAACTCCCCTCGAAAATCGCGAACTGGCTGATCAGTCGCGTGACGGGCTTTCCGATTCACGATCTTGGATGCACGCTGAAGGCGTTGCGTCGCGATTTGGCTCAGCAATTGGAGCTTTACGGTGAGATGCACCGGTTCATTCCAATTCTGGCAAATCAGATTGGTGCTCGGTCCTGTGAGATCGTGACCAACCATCGGGCGCGCAAATTTGGAACGACGAAATATGGGATCGGTCGGACGACTCGGGTGATTCTTGATTTGATGACCGTCCGCTTTCTGCAGAAGTATTTCGACAGTCCGATGAAGTTTTTTGGCAAATTGGGAATGCTGGTTGGCTTGGTTGCGTTTGTGGCCGGCTTGGGTGCGGTCGGGATGAAGTTGTTTGGCGGAACGGACATCACGGGCAACCCGCTGACGCTGCTCAGTATTCTGGCGACGATTCTGAGTGCGCAGTTTTTCAGTCTCGGTTTGTTGGGCGAGGTCAATGCACGGATCTATTTTGCCAACGGACGACGTCAAAACTATCAGGTCCGTGATTTGGTGAATTTCGAGCAGCGTGATTTCGCCCACCCGGTTCGCAAAAAGGTGGGCTAGTTGCTCGCTCTTCTCTCCGTTTCGCTGATTTCAGGCTTTCTTGA
>JBJTQD010000008.1:0-1031 GCA_046075445.1 Planctomycetota bacterium | reverse complement strand
GGTGGCTTGGGAACCGCACCCGAACATGACGTGCGGCAGGCGGCTGCGCCCGAGCATATTCTGACCGCGATGTCGGCCGCGCGAGAGCGAGACTTGATTGCGAGACAATATTGCAGCGGACTGGCCGACATCTTCGACTTCGCTGTTCCGGCATTGGTTTCGGATGCGGCACGTTTCGGTTCGCTGATTCGGGGAATCATCAGCACTCACCTGCGTCTCATGGCCCAACTGGGAGACTCGCTGGTGGAACGAAAATGCGGACGCGACGTGGCGCTGCAACTACAAACCCGCGCCGCGGCAATCGTTGAGATGTTCGAAGCGGATGGGTGGATGGAGGGGGAGCCCCTTCTCGCCGACTTTGACTTTTGGTTGCGGAGCGATTCCAATCGACGCAATCCGGGAGCTACCGCCGACCTGATCGCCGCAACTCTTTTGATTGGCATCTTGAGCGGCCAGCTTTCTTGGGACCTCCCCTGACCACGCGACCGAAATCTTCACCAGTTCACTCCAAAGCAGCAGTTATGCACGCCTCGTTCACTGTTTCCGTCGAGAAGGAGCAGCTGATTTTCAGCGCTGCTCATTTCATCACCTTCGGGGAAAATATCTGCGAGCGGTTGCATGGTCACAACTACCGAGTTTCCTGCGAGGTGACCGGTGCGCTGAATGAGCATGCCTATGTGATCGATTTCATTGCTCTCCGCGACGAGCTTCAGCGTGTCGTCGCTCAGCTCGACCATCATGTTCTGCTGCCAACCACGCATTCCGCGATCAAGGTTTCAAAAAATGGCCGGGAAGTCCAAGCGACTTTCGAGGACCGTCGCTGGGTCTTTCCGGCCGAGGATTGCTGCCTCTTGCCGGTAGATAACACGACTGCCGAACGCCTTGCCGAGTACATCGCTCGGCAAATTCTGCCCGTGGTCGAGGCCCAGACCTCCAGCCTTGAGGAACTGGTCGTTTCCGTCGATGAGAATGAGGGCCAATTGGGACGGTTTCGTCTGAAGAATTAATCCCCCCTGCGCAACCACTACGAG
>JBJTQD010000007.1:0-1500 GCA_046075445.1 Planctomycetota bacterium | reverse complement strand
AAGATGATTGCTGCGGCGAGCTCGAGCGGATTCAGCTCAGCCAATTCAATCAGCAGTTCATCGGTGACCCAGCGATTGACCAGTTTGCGCGCTTTCCATTTTCCCGGATACTTTCCGCACTCGCGCACCAGTCGCTCAAATTGCCGGCGCAGTTCCCAGACATCGCTCCCGCCGCGCAAGTGACGCAGATAGCTTTCGCGACGCTTCTGCACCTCGCGCATTAGCTTGCGACGCCGGCGCGTGATCGGCTCAAGCTGCGCCCAGCGATGATTGCGTGCGGCGGCGAGCCAATTGACGAGTTGACTCAATTGTCGCGGCGTTCGCCCAGTCGTGCCGTAGTGGCCCGCAGCGGCGATCAGAAAGACTCGTGGGTCGAGCGCCAGTCCGGCCGATACCGAGTCCGCGCCATCCGAATCGCTTCGAGGCTGTGGTGCCGCGAGCGCGCTGAGCAGCGCACTGTCTGCTTCGTTAAAGGGTAATCGGAATTGTCCGTCGAGTGACAGCCACCACACAGCGCGGGATTCCTCTACTGGCGAATTGGGCTAACGGCGCAGGGGCAAGAGACTTACCAACAAACAGGGGAGGCACAGTCGGTAGCTGTAACCTCCCCTGAAGTGATTGATACGTTGCCTGACTCGGCAACTTTTGCGGCAGCGAAAGCTTAAGTTCCGGTCGCCGCGGTTTCCATTTCGAGCATCTGGCAGCAGCGCTCGACGAGCTTTTCGACTTGGAACGGCTTGTTCATGAAGTCGTCGGCTCCGGCTTCTCGCAGATCGAGGATCTTGTCTGCTTCGATCATGCCCGAGATGCAGATGATCTTGACCATTTCCATGGTTGGATCGAGCCGGACTCGCTGGCAGACTTCGCGGCCATTGATATCGGGGAGCATCACGTCGAGAACGACGAGGTCAGGACGGAATTCCTTGACCAGCATACCGGCGTCGAAGCCGTTGTTGGCGGTCTTGATTTCGAACCGGCCATCGGCTTTGAACACATCGACCATCAGGTCTACCAAGTCTTGATCGTCATCAACGATCAGCAGTTTCCGCTTGCTGCTTTCGAGAGCATCAGTCGGGATTCCGTTATCGCGCATGAACGCGAACAACTGGTCGCGGGGAATGCGGCGGAACCGGCTGCCCGGAACGCGAAATCCCTTCAGCGTCCCGTTGTCAAAGCAACGGATAATCGTTTGCTGGCTAACCTTGCAAATCTTGGCAGCCTCGCCTGTGGTGTAGACCGTTTTCGAACTCATGATAAACCATCCTCTTCCTGGTGATGGACGACGGCAGGTCGGTCACAGCGGCGTGAGCCGACTATCAGCAGGCAATCCAGCTCTTACCTCACTATCTGCCCACGTTTGTGAACTTGGGTAATTTGCAAGTACAGCGCAAAGATTGGCAGGCGGCTACGACCACGTTTCGCCAAATTTTGCAACAGGATTCCAATCATCTGAAGGCTATAGATGGCCTGCTGAAAATCTGTCTGCAAACTGCAAACTGG
>JBJTQD010000006.1:0-3406 GCA_046075445.1 Planctomycetota bacterium | reverse complement strand
GCGTCACCAGTGCCTGCAAAGGCGTGTTGGTTCGGTCGCGACGGACGGTACACGTTTCCCGATTTGGGGCGTTGAGGATGTCCATCGAGGCGGGTGGAGCCGCACGCTTCCAAAAAGTGTACATACTTCGACGGTAAAGGTTTTGTCCGACGTCCTCGCGATAACTCTTGGTGTTGCTTTCGGGCATGGCGACGGCTTCCCAAACTCCGGGCGGCTGGTAAGGTCGTACGCTCGGACCGCCGATTTCGGAGTAGAGCAAGCCGCTGGTTGCGAGTGCGTAATCGCAAATCATCTCGGCATCCATGCGTAAGCGAGGGCCGCGTGAAAGCAGCACATTGGCTTGGTCGGCCTCCAGCTTGGCGGGGGTGACTTGAGCACTTTGGCGATAGGTCGCGCTGGTGACGAGGTTCTTAAAAAATCGCTTGATGTCCCAGCCCTCCTCGCGGAACGAGACCGCGAGGTAATCGAGCAGTTCGGGGTGCGAAGGCAATTGGCCCGTCACACCGAAGTCGCCGGCGGTGCTGACAATTCCTTGGCCAAAGACCTCCTGCCAGAAGCGATTGACTGTGACCCGGGCCATCAGCGGATTCTCGGGACGGACCAGCCATTGGGCGAGTCCCAGCCGATTGCGCGGCAGGTCTTCGGGCATCGGTGGCAGAACTTTTGGCGTATCCGGGAAAACCTGATCGCGTCGCTTGTCGTAATCACCTCGGAACAGCACATAAGCGGTTGGCTGCTGATCGCCCCGTTCGGCCATCACATGAGCTCTGGTTCCACGGGCTTCGAGCTCTCGCGCCTCGCCGCGACGTACGTTCAGCGTCTCAGTCAGTTCGCGAAAGCCCGCATGCTGTGTTCGCAGATACCAATCGAGCAATTCGGCTCGTTCTTCATCATTGAGCGGTGCTTGGCGACCGAAGAGATATCCGTTTCGCTCCCACTCTTGAAGCTGAGCAATTTCTGATTTCGGCACCACACGGGTATAGGCTCGAACACCTTGGACTAAAAGATTTTCGCTGAGTGCGTTACCACTGCGATTACCGATCCGCAGGGGAGTCTTGGTGCGGATCGATTCGCTCAAGGAATTCTGCTCGACGTCTGTCGGAACGGATTCGCCGTCAATCAGGATCTGCACGCCTTCGGGTCGGCCGCTGCCGTCATAAGTCATGGCGACATAATGCCATCGACCGGGAGAGAGCCGCGGTCGCCCGACGACTTTGAGTGCACTCTGCGGCCAGTTGTGGACAAGATGGGTTCCGACCCGGCCACCCTGCAGCCAGAAATCCCAGCCGCGAAACTTATCGGCTTCGTCCATCCGAGCGACGATCGCTCCGGTGACATTTTCGTGGGGCAGTTTGACCCAGGCGGCTACGGTAAATGCTTGGTCGCGTTCATAGTCACCCACATCAGGAAATTCCGGCTGGGACTCGCGGGTCACCTGCCAAGCTTGTTCGGAAATCGCACCCGGTTGCCAGACGGCATTTCCCCGCGTGCTGATCCGCTGCAACTGTCCGCGATGAAAAGCAGAGAGTGCCGAAGTGCCGCCATCGCTGAGAAGTGCTTGGAAATCGAGCCCTTCAGTTGTCGGCATTCGCTCGCGCAGCGAGGCGACTTGTTGGGCTTGATTCGCCAGCCAACCTTCAAATTCCGGCTTGACGGTTTCCCGCATACCGCTGTGCTGCTGTTCCAGCGAAGCGAGTTCGCCTTTGAGTTCATCCCAGCGCTGGCGGTCGGCTTTGAGCGGGACAACCAGAATGGGCGGAGTGTCTTTGATGTTGCCGTCCATCGGCCCCTGAACCGTGTTGTTGAAAAACGCGGCGAGCTCGTAGAACTCTTTTTGGGTCAGCGGGTCGTATTTGTGGTCGTGACAGACGGCGCAGCCTGTAGTTAAACCCAACCAAACCAGCGATGTGGTTTCCACCCGGTCGCGAGCGTAGAGCACGAGATACTCTTCGCCGATCACGCCTCCTTCGTTGGTCGTGATGTTGCAGCGATTAAAACCGGTGGCGACCTGCTGCTCGAGTGTCGGTGTTGGCAACAAGTCACCGGCGAGTTGGTCAATGGTGAATTGGTCGAAAGGCTGGTTCGCGTTGAACGCATTGATGACCCAATCGCGATAGGCCCAGACTTCGCGGAAGTTATCAAAGTGAATGCCGTGGGTGTCTGCGTACCGTGCATAATCGAGCCAATAGCGACCGCGGTGCTCGCCCCACTGCGGCTTGGCGAGCAACCGGTCGACGAAATTTTCGTAGCGCTGCGGCGAGGGGTCGTTGAGAACTTGCGCGACTTCTTCTGGTGTAGGAGGCAACCCAGTGAGATCGAGGGAAACGCGGCGGATGAGCGTGGCAAGGTCTGCTTCAGGGGCCGGTTGCAAGCCCGCCGCTTCCAGCTTGGCTAAAACAAAAGCGTCAATCGGATTGCGAACCCAATTTGGATTTTTAACTTGCGGGAGGCCGGGAAGCTGGGGCGGGATCATCGACCAATGGGCTTCGTATTTGGCTCCTTCGGCCACCCACTTCTTGAGCGTCTGCTTTTGCTCTGCGGAGAGTTGCTTATGGGAGTCGGGCGGAGGCATGATAAGGTCGGGATCGTCTGAGAAAATCCGATCGACCAGTGCGCTCGCGTCGGCGTCGCCCGGTTCAATCGCCCCGGCATCGATTGCTGCCTGCCGCTGGTCAAGCCTCAGGTCGGCTTGGCGGGCAGCGCTGTCGGGACCGTGGCAAGCGAAACAGTTATCAGCCAGAATCGGCCGGACATCGCGGTTATAGGTGACGGTTTGAGCCGCAGTCGGCTGGCCCAATAAAACGAGGCAAAAGCCGGCCAGCAACGAGCTGCTCGATAGAATCCTGGTGATCATTACTCTTCCGCAGGGATAAAACCTAAAGACCTGGTTCGGGGAAAGCGAATCGCTGTTCCAATAACAATTCGTACCGCTTTTATTGCTCAGTCGCACAACCAAAATCAAGCACGTGTATTCTAGCAAGAAAATCACCTGAGCTTTAGCAAGAACTTCGCTTGCAGTCCCTATCGGCAAACCGTTGTTTGAGCCAGCGCCTGGACATGCTGATCGTTATTTTGTTGACACTCGCTCGATTGGTGGGTGCACAGGGCGGTTGAGTCAATTGTTTTGCAGTTTCAATCGAGCGGTCCATCTCGAAAGCATGGGCGACACCATCACACCCTGAGCGGATCGGCTCTAGCCGCCGGTTGGGGCGAGTTCCAGAGGCGCGGCGAATGCCTGCGGTTCATGAGGCTTGGGCAGGACAACTCTAAATAGCTGGCCTTGCTGGTGCTTTAAGCCAGCCTGCTGAATCGCGAACTGGTTTTTAGATTCCACCGGCGGCTAGCGCCGTGCCGCTCAGGAAAACACAAACGCCGGTTGGGGGCGAGTTCCGGCGGCGCGGCGAAT
>JBJTQD010000005.1:0-4687 GCA_046075445.1 Planctomycetota bacterium | reverse complement strand
CTTTGAGAATCAGCAGGCGATCGCGAAACGGTTCTAGCGGCTGCAGAATTTCAGGCAGCTTGAATTCGCTTCCCGTCTCCGCCGGCCAAAAAGAGGGCGGGACGACACCGTTGGGGCTGAACATCCAAATCACTCGCTGTTTGCGAATCGCACATTTCGCGAGGGCCAGACTCGGTAACCAACCGACCAGCGATGCCGCGGCGGCTGAGATGCCCAGCCGACGCATCAGCTCTCGACGATCGATTGAATGACCACTGCATTCCACTTTCATCACTGCTCTCCCGTCGTCTTGGCGGAAGGCTCCGCTTGCTGAGATAACTCGGCCGTACGAACTGCTATCTCGATCACGAGCTCGCGCATGTTGTAGTCATGGTTGATAAAAAAGTCAGTCAACTCATCGAGAAAGGTCGGCGTGTATCCCATAGCCGGCTGCCGCACCGCATGATGCAAGACTGACTGGACGAAATGTCTGGCCGTACCCCGCTGAGCCACGAGATGCTCGGCCAAAGCCCTCGCACCAGTCAGCTCAATCGACTGTTGTTCGGACAATTCAATTCGAACCTTGGCGTCGACCGGCTTGCCACGGTCCTCGCCCCTGACCCGACCGATCGCATCGTACCGCTCCAGCGCGAACCCAAAAGGATTGATCACGCGATGACAACTCATGCAATTATCTGGACGCGTCTGCAGTTCGACCCGCTCGCGAGTCGTCAGTTCATTTGCCTCTTCCTCTGAAATCGGTTCGACAGCCACCGGTGGCGGCTTCAACGTGAGCCCCAAAATCTTCCGTGTCACGAACACGCCGCGATGGATCGGCGAAGTCGTGCGAAAGTAAGCTAATTGGCTGAGCAGTAGCGGGTGCGTCAACAGGCCCGCTCGCTCCTCCTGGGGCAAGGAGACCTTGATAAAGTCTTTGGTATGCGGAACTTCACTCGCTGGCGGGTCCCCGGATTGTTCGGTATCTGTGAGACTTTTCGCATACAATTCGCGCATCGCTGGAGTGACCCAAAGCTCATTTGAGAGCAGGAGTCGGCGATAATCGGACTCTGGACTCTCCCAAACGTCGCTCACGAATCTCAACAACGATTCCTGTAAGTCATCGACCAAGCCTGCATCGAATTGACCGTAAATCGCTTTGTCTTTTCGTAGGTCTTCAATCTCATCCAAGCCAATCCAAGCGACAAAGAAAGCCCGCCATTTGGCCCGGCCTGCAGGCGAGTCGAGCAGTTCGCGAGCCAAAGCAACTTGGCGCTCGCGGCTTGTAAAGTCGCCCTCGCGCAGCGACTCTCGGATCAGGTCTTGCCCACTCGTGTCGGCAACCGCCAGCGCGATTTGCTCGGCGAGCTCTTGGTCAGCCGGTTTCCCGCCCTCGAGTCCGAGATAAAGAAACCAAGGCGACTTCAGTGTTGAGAGCAGACTGACTCGCACACTTTCCTCGACGGGCCCGGAACCAAACCACTGCGTCACGTATCGCTGCCGCTCTGCTTCGGTCAGGGGCCGGCGAAAAGCCGCTTCGGCAAAACGCTGGCAGAACTCTTGGCACTTCGAGGGAAAGTCAGCCGCCTCGCGGGGGACGCCAGCGAATTTCTGCAATCGCCCAACGACCAAATCGGCAATCTCCCAGGCCGCTTGCGTTGTTGCCTCCTCCCACTCGGGTGAAAAAAACGAACCGCGAGCATAGCCAAGACTGTGATCGTCAGCGGGAAACGAGGTCTGCACAAGCAGAACTGGCCGAGCAAATTCCGGAGCGAGTGAACTGGTGGGAATCAGTTCCGCCTGACGTCGCGGTCGACGCCACAGCCACTGAATCGAGAACGTCGGGTCTTTGACTTTCAACGCCTGCAATCGAATGGGATACCAGCGCCCACCGACGAGCCGCTGTCGCACCGATTTCTCGGGCTCGTCGCGAGTCGCGACCCAACTGTCGAGCACCGGCTGGTCCTGCCGGTTGACGTACAACCGATAGCCGTTGGGCGAACGAACAATCCACTCGTACTCGCCCGTCTCCTCGATGTAGATCGAACCATTCCACTCGACGCAATATTCTTCCGCGCCCGTTTTCACTCCAATCGGCCCACCAGCCTGCCAATCAAAATCAATCCGCGGGTCAACTTGTTCTGCGGCCAGCTTCTTCTCGTCAAAATTTCTCCCGTCAAAGTACCGGGCTTTCAAGCCTCGCTCTGCTCCAATTTGGGCCTTCCCGAGAAATCGCTCACCCACGTCTGCCACCGCGCGGTGATATTGGTCGTTAGTGAGATGGAGCAATTCGCGGCGAATCTGAACCGGCGGAGCTTGCTCCTCGAGAATCCCGGCTCTAAGAAACTCGGCCACGGCTCGGGCATCGTCCCCAACGCACTTCTCCGGTTCGTCCTCGGGCATCGTCTGCTCGATCAGCGAGGCGAGCTCTTCCAGAGAAGCCGGCCCAGCAAGTCGATGCTCGTACTTACCCGGAACCCCTTCACCTCGCTCGCCATGACAGGAAACGCACTGCGCGTTCCAAATCGCTTGGCCTCGCTCCTGCATCGGGCTGGGCTCTTGGGCGCTTACGAAACATTCAGGAATAAGGCTAAGAACCGAGACAAAGCCGACGAAAAGCGACCAAGTCAATACTCGTTTAATCAAAGCCATCTGCGTGCAATCATGAGGAGTTTGGCAGGAAAGTCCGGCCACTCTGGTCAGCTTGCTCAAAGTTTGGTTTGAATCGCTCAGCATCACTGTTTTCAAACTGCCGGTCCTGTGTTTGCGGAAAACGGAGCGAATCGCCGCGATGGCCAACGCCCCGCCTCGGCCTTATTATGAGCCAAACCGCGGGAGAAACCAATCACAACCGGCGTCGGAATAGGGACTAGAAAGATGGCGGATTTCGCAATCGCTTTTGATGAGACAATGATCAACGAAGGTGGCTACGTTGACGACCCCGATGATCGGGGCGGCGAGACTTACCGCGGTGTGGCTCGACGATTTCACCCCAAATGGCCCGGCTGGGAAATCGTTGACAAACTCAAAGCCGAACGCCCGGGAGACTTTCAAAAGCAGCTGGACGAAAATCAGGAGTTACAGAAGCTCGTCGAATCGTTCTACCGCGAATTCTTCTGGAAGCCCATTCTCGGAGACCAGCTGAACGACCAATCGCTCGCCAACGAACTCTTCGATACGGGCGTCAACCAAGGGACTGGTTCGGTCGTCAAATACTGGCAAGAAGCGCTGAATCTGCTAAACCGAAACGGCAGAGACTACGCCGATATCGCTGTCGATGGCCGAGCCGGTGAAGAGACTTTAAAGGCAACCGATTCGTTCCTTCAGCGCAATGGCGGACGTTCGGATAAGTTGCTAAAGGTACTCAACCTGATGCAAGGCTGGCGATACATCGAGCAAGCGAGAAAAGATCCGACGCAACGAAAATTCATGCACGGCTGGCTTACTCGCGTCAGACTGACTTAGTCAGAGTTACGACTTCCGCTCCAATAGCGACCTTGTATCGCTGAAGCCATCATCAACCGGCCAGAGGCGATACGTTAATTAATTCGGAACCGGGGGCTGACGCGAAACCCGGGCTAAGGAGAGAGCGCAAAGCACGAGGAACGAGCCACTTGTCGCTTCTTCATCCCGGAGGGATGACAGACATTAGCCGGGGGTTGAGGAGCAACGCGACGATACCCCCGGATCCCTACGCGAAGCAATTCTGCATCCCGGAGGGATAACAGACGAGCGAGATTCGAACTCCGCAAACTCCAACGCAAATTTCCGATGGGCATCACCGAGCGTCCGTGTTTGAAACGTCATATCAACTCTGCTCGAGACCGCCTCGTCTGTCATCCCTCCGGGATGAAGAACGGACTATCATTCGCGTCGCGATCCGGGGGTGTCGCATTCGCTCAACCCCCGGCTAATTTCTGTTATCCCTCCGGGATAAAATCCAACTACGGGTGGTACGTCCCTCAGGCTCTGCGGCAGTTCGTGTTCGCGCACGGCAAGCACTAGGCTCTTCTGGCCAACGGCCTCTGCTCGGCAGCCGGGTCCTCGCGCCAGCCCCCGGTTCGGCATCGCGAGTTCGTTGTATTCGCGACATCGCCCGACTCGGGTGACATGGGCGGTTCGACGCGAAACCCTGATTAGTCGCCAAGAGGAGACCAGAGGTCGAAGAATCGGCGAGGTCGGGAGACCTGCGCCGAGCGAGGAGGCCGGTTTTGCAACGCATGATCAACACGCGCTTCACCTCGCCGCTCACTACGGGCTAAACGAAAAAAACGACCACCGCCCGACTTCGCGTCGGTAGAGCCATCACTGACCGGCTACGGGCGAGCCCGCACAATTGCTCTCTTCCACCGCCTATCCCTCACAACCCGCAAACTCACCCCGCCTTCCCTATAACTCCCCGTTTACAACAACCCAAATCAGAAACTATGCTTTCGATGAGTGTTTTTGCTCATTGGAGCGGAACGAGTCGAGGTTTTTCACGTGTCGGAGTGAGTCTGATGTCGAAGATTGTTCTTTCTCTGGTTTTCGCCGTTGCCCTGGTTTGTGCACCGGCCGTTGCCTTGGCCGATTGTGGCTGTGGCGCCCCGGCAGCTCCTTGTTGCCAAGCTCAAAATGATTGCGGCTGCTGCCGCAAGCCAACCCGCCTGAAGCTGGAACGGGTTCAAAAGGAAGTCACTCGCTGCGAACGCGTTTGCGTTACCGATGAATG
>JBJTQD010000004.1:0-10423 GCA_046075445.1 Planctomycetota bacterium | reverse complement strand
GTTGCTTCAATTCCGAGCGCATCGCCTGCCGGAGTTTGGCATCGAGGTTCGACAGCGGCTCATCAAATAAAAATGCCGCCGGATCCCGCACAATCGCCCGGCCCAAAGCCACGCGTTGACGTTCACCGCCGGACAATTCATGTGGCTTGCGATCAAGCAAATGCAATATGCCCAATCGTTCCGCCGCCTGCCTTACCCGTTGTTCAATCCCTCGCCGCTGGACTGACAATTCAGCCGCACGACGTGGATCGACAAGCCGCTTCAAGAGACGTGCACTGAAGCCTCCTCCATACCGTAGTCGTAATCCGAACGCTAAGTTGCCGTACACCGTCATGTGTGGGTACAACGCATAGTTCTGGAAAACCATCGCGATATCACGTTCAGCCGGAGCCAAACCGCTGACGTCGCGACCTCCTATCAGGATGCGTCCCGATGTGAGCCTCTCCAAACCAGCAAGCAACCGTAGCGTCGTGCTCTTGCCGCAACCACTCGGTCCGACCAGAACCAAAAACTCACGATCAGCAACATGGAGGCTGAGCTCCTCGACCCCAAATCCAACCAGGTCCTCACCCGTCGAAATCCTGTTCCCGGAATTCGGCAGATGAGCTTTCGCTTTCGGCGAGCCCGTCTGATACCGTTTTGTGACACCATCCAGGACCACTTCCGCCATCGCGTACAGGACCTTTCTGGTTTCATCCGGGCGGACCATCTTCGAGGTAACGAGGCTTTCCCCGCACACCAGTCGCTGCCGTCAAGATACCGGGAGGGGCCAAAAAGTCAACGCCGCGGGGGCCCAGCCGTCGTAATGTGGGTAAAAACGCCACTGTTTTGCCCAGCGATCTGCTCGAGCAATCCAGCCCCGACCGAAAGGTCCAAAGCCACCGTGTGCACCGGAGTCTGCCGCTTGCTCCCGTCCTCCATCTCCCGAGCCTGATTGGCCGTCAGCAGGAAATGCTGACTGTCGTCCTGCAACTCCCCGTCACTAAGCAGAAAAATGGCGTCCGGCTCCTGCCCCAAAGCCAATTGCAGCGCCAACCGCGGCCGCGTCCAGCCGCTCGGCTCCTGTCGACTCAGCCACTGAAAAAACCGCCGCTTGCTGTCAGTCGTCGCCGCAACCAACTCCGCTTTTTCCAAGTCCCGGTTAAACATCGCCCAAGTCCGGTCGTTATAGAGAATGACAAGAAACTCTTTCTGATCGTCCAGATTCCGAATCGAGTTCTTCAGCTCGGCCTTGGCCAAGTTCCAGCGCAGCCCGCGCATGCTCCCCGAACAGTCAATAATAAAGACAAACTTCCGGCCGCTGGCGTGTACACCAAAGAATCGAGCGTCTCCCTTTGTCTTGTCGACCGGCTGATTCGAGCCCAACGACTCCTCTAATCCAGCCGTCACCAACGCGTCCAGTTCCGACTCTTCCTCTTCTTCGCCCCAGTCCTCCAGCAAGTCCTTCCCGGCATACACGCCCGAGGGGGCAATCGCATCAGCCAACGTTGCCGCCGAGTCTTGCTCGCGCTCCTGCAACTGCTGCATCTCCGAAGGCGGCGCACCCAAATCGAGCGCCACCTCAAGCGGCTCCAATTGCTCCGCTGGCCCGATCGTGACCACGCCTCCATCCAGCGCAATCCGCTCGCCCCGCAGCGCCATACTCGCCGCAATACTCAGCCCCGCAATCAAAACGGCGTGCCCGAGAAAGCTGCAGAAGTAGCTGGGCAGAATTTTCAGCAAGGCCGCCAACACCGCGCCCCGGCCGACATACTCATCCGCAGTCGTTTCAATTCGCGGAGCCGCTTCGACTCCAGCTGCTGGCGGACTCTCATTCAAAAGAATCGCTGGCAGGGGAGACCGCTCGCTACTGTTGTCTTCGCGATCACTCATGCCTGTGTCCTATCCACATTGTCTCGCCCGCCCTAGGTCGAATTATCTCGACACGCCCGCACTCTAGCAACCGAATCCCGCTGAAATCCTTCCAAATGCTGGCACCCCAAGGGCGAAAAGCCCCCAGTTTCCCCGCTCAATTCAATCTTCCCCTGCTCACCTGCGATTTCTATACTCCCGGCCCAAACCGCCAGATGTGGAAGCGCCGGGTACCGCCGCGTCCCCAGCGACCCCACCAGCGGTCAACCCAGTCCAATCGTCATCCCAAGCGGGAGACCCTCCATGAATACCCACCCGATGCACCACTCCATCAGACTCTCCCTGTCTGCAATTTGCGCCGCCGCAGTCGCGACCCTGCTTTCCTCGGCAGTCGCAGCCCAAGCCCCTCCGCCGCGCAGCGAGTCACAACCTTTTCGCCCAGCCATCTCGCCGCTGCCCACCAACGTAAATCTGGAAAGCGGAACTGGAAACATCACGGCCCCCCCAACCGCAGCTCCGGCTTCATCGCCACCTCCTGTCGCTCCCGCTCCACCCAGCTCGCAGCCTCCCACCGCTGCCACGCCAATCAACAGCCCAACCCAAGTCCCATCCAGCGCCCCGCCGAGCTCCGCTCCCAGCGCACCACCACCGGCAAGCTTCAGCAATCCTCCCCCCAGTTCGCCAACCGCCTCAACCAACACCGTCTCGCTCACCGCCAATCCACTCCCCGGCGAACCGGCTCCCACCGCACAGCCTCAAGCATTTCCTACAACGCAACAGCCAGTTCCCACTGCGCAACAACCTATTCCTCAGCAACCACCCAGCGCAACATCCCCACCGCCGAGCAGCCCCGGTAGCCGCAGCACCTCGCTGACCGACCAAACCGCCAACGCTGCTTGGCAACAGAGCAACCCCGCGCCGCCACCTGCCAACGGGAATTTGGCTCAGCCCGCGCCGCGCGCCATCACTCCGGCCGAGATCACCAAGGTCAGCCAAACGTTCAGCTCACTGCCCAACGATGCGGGACAAGTTTGGCGTGAATACGACATTACTCCTTACACGTCCCAAGTTCGCGACAACCCCAATCCGGAACAAGCGATCGTCGATTGGATCTTGCGCCAGACGGGCACAGAACTCTGGTTCCGCCGCCCCTTCGGTCTGATGTCGGCAACCAAAGACAAATTGTTCGTCTACCACACGCCAGAAATTCACAACGAGATTCGCCCACTGGTCGATCGCTTTGTCTTCTCCAAAGCACAAACCGTTGGCATCGATGTGCGGCTCTGCACTATCGGCAATCCGAATTGGCGCGAGGCAGCCTATCCCGTCATGCAGTCGGTCCCCGTTCAATCTCCTGGCGTGGAAGCTTGGTTGATCAGCAAAGAGAACGCAGCCATCCTCCTGAGCAACCTCAGCCGCCGCTCTGATTTCCGCTCAAACGCCGGCGGACAAGTGACGGCTCAAGACGGACAGCCGTTTGTGTTCGAACAGCGAGCCCCACGGCAGTTCACGCAGAGCCTGCAGTGGACTCCGGGACAAGGCGCCGGCTACCAAGCTCTCGTCAATCAACTGAATGAGGGCTACCGTTTAAAACTCTCCAGCCTCTCCTCGGTCGATGGCCGCACCGTCGACCTGATGCTTGAGGGAAGCATCGACCAAATCGAAAAGTTCTCGAACGTTCGCGTCCCACTCGCCACAACTGCAGGTACCCAATCGATCGCCCTCCAAGTTCCGCAATTGGTCAGCTGGCGCTTAGCCGAACGCTTCCGCTGGCCGGCCGATCAAGTGCTGCTCGTCAGCTGCGGCGTCGTTGCCGCTCCCGAGGCGATGAGCACCGCAACCGCTCAGCCACTGTTCGGCCAGTCCCTGGGCGGGCTGCTCGATACGACTCGCAAGCGCGCCGATGCCTTGCTCTTTATCGACTACCGCGGGCCACAAGCGACTCCGCCGCTAGCTCCACAAACTACTCAAAACAACCTCGTCCCGATTCGCTAAGCCTCCGCTAGCGAGCTTGTGAGAGCGTTTTGGCGACTCCTCCAGCCCCAGCCCGCTCTCGACGAGATCAGCTGATCCTCTAAAATCGACTTCGACCCACAGTTTACGTTTGGCACGGTTTCAGGAATTTGCAATGAGCACCCGTCGGATTGTTGTCACAGGGATGGGGCTGATCAGCCCGTTGGGAAATAACCTCGAGGAACTCTGGTCCGCCCTCTCCACTGGACGCAGTGGCATCAAGCCGCTGGAACGTGTCGCAGCCGAAGCTCTTCCGGTCGACGTCGGTGGCGAAGCCGCCGGATTCGACGGCGAGATCGAAAGCTTCGGGCCACTCGACAAGCAAATGCAGCGGAGCATCAAGAAAGGCCTGAAGCTGATGTGCCGCGAAATCCAAATGGGTGTAGCTGCCGCTCAAACCGCAATTCACAGCTCGGGACTCAGCACCGCCGGTTACGACGGCGCGCGAATCGGAACCATGTTCGGCTCGGATTACATCATCTCCGAGCCAGGCGAATTCACCGCCGGGATCGTCAAGTGCTCGCCGGACGGCAAGTTTCATTTCAACATGTGGGGCGAGCATGGCACGCCACAAGTCGAACCGCTCTGGCTGCTGAAGTATCTTCCCAACATGCCCGCCAGCCACGTTGCCATCTTCAATGACTTCCGCGGTCCAAGTAACTCTGTGACGCTTCGCGAGGCCAGCTCAAATCTCTCCGTTGCCGAATCTTTGACCACCATGCGCCGCAATGCGGCTGACGC
Organism: Planctomycetota bacterium; assembly: GCA_046075445.1. GTDB lineage: Bacteria > Planctomycetota > Planctomycetia > Pirellulales > Pirellulaceae > BJ22. The sequence goes on along the minus strand of JBJTQD010000004.1, from coordinate 5,818 downwards.
GATTGTCGTGGGATCGACCGGATCGCGGATCCAAGCGCTTCGCACCATTCACGTCGTCCTGCAAGAACAGTGCGCCCCGCGCGGTGCCGCCCCGGAAAAAGCGAGCCGACCGTTCGATGCCCATCGCAAGGGGATGGTGATCGGCGAAGGCGCCGGAGTCTTGGTGCTCGAAGATGCCGACGTCGCAGCCAAACGCGGCGCAAAGGTTTGGGGTGAAGTCATCGGATACGCGTCCTCCACCGTCGCCAATCGAAACGGTGTCGCCAACTACCGACAAGCCTTTACCAATGTCATCGACCTCGCACTGCAGTCGGCCGGCATGCGAGCCGAAGAACTCGGACACGTCCACGCCCACGGCCTCTCTACCATTCACGGCGACAGCGAAGAAGCCCAAGCCATCCGCGATCGGCTCGGCAATGTCCCTGTCGTCGCCGCCAAAAGCCAAATGGGCAATCTCGGCGCCGGCAGCGGAATGGTCGAGATGATCGCCAGCATCCTCGCACTTGAGAACAACCAACTCTTCCCGATCGCCAACTACGAAACTCCCGATCCCGCTTGCCCAATCAACGCCGTCCGAGAGTTCGGTCATCCAGCTGGCAATTCCTTCCTCAATCTCAACTGCTCGCCCCAAGGCCAAGCCAGCGCAGTCATCATCCGCAAAGCCGGCTAACAGAACGCGCCGTCTTCTCGTCGTTTCACCTCAACTGCGTTAAATTCTCGCGGCTTTGGGCTGCGCCTAACAGCCAAACAAAGAGGTTGGTAGGGTGGGTCGCATCCGCGAGGTTGATTCAGCGGACAGAAAGATGTTGTTCGCGGTGCGCACCCACCACAGCAGCGAGGTTTGATCGTGCGATGGTGGGGTACGCACCGCGTGGAGCCTGCCGGGGTGGTGGCTTTGGAATCGCGGGTGCGCCCCCACCTCGCCCGCTCTTTGCGACCTCTGCGGCGCTCTGTTTCCGCCCTCTCTGCCCCCTGCACACGCTACGCTCGTCGCAACCGGCACAACTGATCGCGCGGACTGCCTCGCACTCGCTCGCATTTACTCCGCTATTTCCGCGGACAACCTATCTTTTCCCATTATCCAGCCGCACTCTGCCGGCTCCGCTTCTGCATTTCTCATCCCACAGTCCCATGTCCAATCGCGCCCGCATTAAGCCCTTCGCCGCCTCAGCTCGACTGCTGAATAAACTCCTTGACGCAGCCTCGATCATCACCGGTCTTTGGGTACTCGTGACGTGGCATCCGGAGTTCGACAGTAATTCGACAATCGTCATCGGCTTGGTCAGCATTGGCGCATTCATGATCGCTGCTGAGATCGCGGGGCTCTATCGGGACTGGCGAGGAATCAGTTTCGGTAACGAAGCACTGGCCGCGACAGCGGCTTGGGGCCTCGCTGCGATTGGACTGCTGAGCCTCGGAAGGTTTACCGAATACAGCACCGAACTATCGATTCGGGCAATCTCGCTCTGGGCCAGCATCACCTACCTGTTCATCATCGGGCTGCGCAGCGTCTCCCGCTCTCTGGTTCGCTGGTTAAGTTGCCAAGACTCTCTGTCGCGAGGCTTCGCCGTCGTCGGAATCAACGAACTCGGAATTGAACTGGCTCGCAACATCTCCCAGCAACCAGAACTGGGACTCCGCTTCATGGGCTTCTTCGACGATCGCCCCCAGAAACGCCGAGTCCAACTCCCTGACGAACTCAATCGCCGACTCGGCAATTCAGAAGCCCTGCTGGAAAAAGCCAAAGCGGGTGAAATCCAAGTCGTCTTCGTCACGCTGCCGATGCGGGCCGAAGAGCGAATTCGACACATCGTTGGCAAACTCTCCGACTCGACCGCTTCGGTCTACATCGTCCCGGACCTGTTCGTATTCCAGTTGCTCCACTCGCGCTGGACCGACATTCAGGGAATTCCCGTGGTCAGCATCTACGAGAACCCGCTCTACGGTGTCGATGGGATGGTCAAACGAGCCTGCGATATCGCGCTCGCTTCCATCGCCTGCCTCGCGCTCGCACTGCCAATGCTGGCGATTTCCTTGGCGATTAAATTGACCAGCCGCGGGCCAGTCTTCTTCAAACAAAAACGCTACGGCCTCGATGGCCGCGAGATTTTGGTCTGGAAATTTCGCAGCATGAAAGTCATGGAAAACGGAGCACGCGTCGTCCAAGCCCAAAAGAACGATCCGCGACTCACCCCGATCGGGGGCTTCCTCCGCAAGTCCTCGCTCGACGAACTCCCGCAACTGCTCAACGTGCTCGGCGGATCGATGTCGCTGGTCGGACCACGCCCGCACGCGACCGCTCATAACGAATACTACCGGCAGCAAATCGAAGGCTACATGCTGCGGCACAAAGTCAAACCGGGCATCACCGGACTAGCCCAAGTCAACGGCTGCCGCGGCGAAACAGAACAGATCGAAAAGATGGAACGCCGCGTCTACTTCGACCACAAATACATCCGTGAATGGTCGCTCTGGCTCGACCTGCAAATCCTCTGGAAGACCTGCACCGTCGTGCTCTCACGACAAAACGCCTACTAAGACAAGGCGTAAGTGGGAAGGCGTAAGCGGGAAGGCAAAAGGCCGCGCTCGGCGCGGGTCTCCCGACTCCGCCGAACGCGCAAGGGCGGTCTCGATCTCGGCTGTTCTTCTCCCCTGGGCCCCAATCGTCCCATGAGTCCCACTCTTTCGTGCACCCGCACCCCTAAGAAACCGGGCTCGTCGTCGCGCCCACGTTCCCCTCGATCGCAACCGGCACCGCAGCGCTGCGCTGCACCGGCAATCGCAAGGTGAAACACGTTCCCTTGCCCACGGCGCTCTCAACCCGAATCACCCCTTGGTGCGCCTGAATGATCTGGCGACAAGCCGACAACCCCAAGCCCGTGCCCCCTTTGCCAGTCGCATCCGGGCCAGACTTGGTCGTGAAATACGGCTCGAAAATTCGCGGCAACTTATCCTGCGGAATCCCAACCCCGTAGTCTCTCACGCTGAGTTCCACCTGCCGGCCCTCGCGGTCCACGCGGAGCCGAATCACCAAGCGCCCACCCTCGGGCATCGCTTGCCGCGCATTGACCAGCAAGTTCACCAGCACCTGCTGAATCTGGTTTCCATTGACGGGTACATCCGGAACCTTCTCCAGTTCCAACTCGACCTGCACGCGATGATGCTGCAACTCTCGCTCCAGCAACAGCAGCGACTCGCTAATCAACTCCGCCAATTGAGTCGGCTCAAAGCTGTCCTTGCGATTCCGAGCCATCCCCAAAACCGAATGCGAGATCTTCGCCGCCCGCTCGCTCGCCGCGAGGATCTTGCTGAGCGCCTTATCGCGCGAAGCCTCATCCTTATTACGCAGCCCGAGCTTGGCGTAGTTCATGATCGTCATCAGGACGTTGTTGAACTCGTGGGTTGTCGTCCCGAGCAGTTCGCCCAGCGTCGCCGAGCGCTGCAAGCAAACCAGCTGAGCCTCCAGCTGTTCCTTCTCGCGCCGCAACTGCTCTAACTCGTCCCGCAAATTATTCATGGATGCTTTCCCAACCAGCCCAATTCAAAGCGAGTGCTAGCACTCTGTGACAGAGACCGCACTTTGTGAAATCTCGGTGAAGCCTCGAACCAACCGGCTGCGAACGTGATATAAATATTGGCAAATCAATTTGAACTCGCTGCGACAGGCGCAGCACGCATCGTCTGGCCATTCAGACGCGACTGTCTATTTCTTCTCTATCGACGAACTCGGCTGGGTTTCTAAACCAGTCAGCCCTATAATCGCGGCACCAGAAGACAGGCCCACGCCCCGTCTTCCCGGTCTGCCCAAGAGGGGCAAGTTGAAGAGAACAAGGAGGTTATGTAATGAGTGCCGTTTTACAACTGGAACGCCTGCTCGCCCTGGCAGAACAAATGGGCTATCGAATCCGCTATGAAAATTTCGGCGGCAGTGGCGGCGGGCGCTGCGAATTTGGCGGACAACGCTACCTGTTCATCGACTTGTCGCTGAATACCCTCGAACAACTCGAACTCGTCCGCTCCGCACTCGGACAAGACCCCGGCCTCCCGCTGGCAAACCTGCCGCTGGCCCTTCGCTCCGATTTGGGCCTGACCGCACAGTCGTAAGCGTTTACGTCAGGCCGCTTTACGCTGCGTGTTATTTTTGCTTGCAAAACGCGTCTCAGCGCCCACCGTCTTGCGCCGTCCGCACATCCAAGTACAACGGCAGCAATCGGTAATTCACCTCGAGCGACAACAGATTCATCGTCGTCACGTACAGCCGTCCCGCCGCTGGGCCCCAGCGATCGGGCACCGGCTCGTAGGGATGCCAGCTCCCCGCCATGTCGCCCGTCTTGATTTGCGTCTTGACCAGCAGCGGATGCAGCCGACTGTTCCACTGCTCCCATCGCTCACCACCCACATGCCGCAGCACCTGCGTGGCGTAATACCAGTAGTACGTATCCCGCTCAAGCGAAGTCCGCTCACCTGGCAACTGCTGGCTCAGCAAATAATCCGCTCCATCAATCATCCGCGGATCATCGCGCTCCCAGCCCAAATACAGCCGCATCAGCAACCCGACCGACGTCATCGACACCGTCGTTCGCCGTCCTGCCGATCGATCGATCCCACCAGAGTCCTGGGCAAACGGGTTGTAGCGATACAGCCCCTCGCGCTGTGGATCGCGCGATAACTCCAGCCACCCCCGAATCCCGTCCCAAGTTGACTCGGGTACTTCCAGTCCAGCCAACCGTCCGCTCTGCAGGGCCATCATCATCCAACCGGTCACCGAAGTATCCGATTGCCGCAGTTGCGGCTCGGCATAGTATCGCCAACCGCCTTGGTCGTCTTGTGTCTTGGCAATGTAAGCCAACGCTTTCTGGCAAGGTTCGCGGAGCTGCGAGTCTTGCGTCATCCCATAGGCCTCGTTCAATGCCAGCGTTGCGATTGCGTGGCTGTACATTCGGCAGTTCGAATCCGACCGTTCGTCGGCATTGAGATAAAGCCCTCCATCGGCAGCTTGCCGCGATGTGATCCAGTCGAGTGCTCGCTGCATTTGTCCGGCATACTTGAACTCGCGATGCGTGTAGCCGGCTCCTTGGAACGCGAGCAAAGCAAGCCCCGTCGCCGCCATATCGCTGTTGAACTGCCCCTGTTTCTGAGGATGGCCGTTATCGAATCCGCCGAGCGACCAGCTGCCATCGGCTCGCTGATGTCGCGCCAGGAACTCCAAGCCCAGTTCAATCGCCGCTTCAGTCGCCGGAGCACTTCCCGGCTTGGTTGCCCCGCGCGCCTCAAACGCTTCCTTCGCAATCACGGCATCCGTTGCCGCAGCCGGCATCGCGCCGGAATCCGATCGACTGAACCTCGCATCGGCGCTGAGCGCGATGCTCTCGCTCTCTCTGGTCGCCGGCCGCGACCGACTCCCCAAAGCGTCATCTGGCTGCAGCCCCAAACCCGGTGTGCCCATCTCTGCCTGTACGTTCAGTTGTCCCGATTCGCCGCGGCGGCGCGAAGTTTGTGCAAGCTCTGCTTCGGCAACCGTTGTCCGCCCAGCCCCCTGCGCGGGCGACGCAGCGGCTACCGAACCGACCGACCCTTCGACCTGCAGCGCGGGCGAGTTCGAACTCCTCCGCCCGCTCGCGAATTCCTCAGCAGCGAGCGCCGCTCCTCCGGCCGCGCCATCACCGCGCTCGCGCCGCGTAGCGAGCGCAGCACTTTCACCGCTTGCCGCGCCCGATGGCTCGCTCACTTCAGCCCCCAGCGCCGTTCCCGCGCCGCGCGGTGCGCTGGACGAGCCGGCCGAGAGTTCCGCTTCGGGCCGACCCGCGTCGGCTCTCTG
>JBJTQD010000003.1:0-3580 GCA_046075445.1 Planctomycetota bacterium | reverse complement strand
CTTTCAGCTTCGGTCCGTTCATTGGTTTCTGGAGTGCCTTCGACGCCGTTCGCGAACGCGGTGCTTTGTCGGTGCCAACGGGTGGGATGAATACACTCGCCCGCCTCGAACTGCTGCGTTCGGTTCGAGCGACCGTTCTGTTTTGCACTCCGAGTTATGCCTTGCATCTGGCGGAAGTGGCTCGAGAGAACCACATCGATGTCAGCGACCTTTCTGTCCGTTCAATTATCGTCGCAGGTGAGCCGGGCGGTTCGGTCCCCTCGATTCGGGCTCAAATCGAAGAGTTCTGGGGTGCGAAAGTCATCGACCATTCGGGCGCGAGCGAGGTTGGACCTTGGGGATTCAGCGATCCGGCTCAGCGTGGCTTGTACGTGATCGAAAGTGAGTTTATCGCTGAGTTCCTTTCGATGCAGACCGGTGAGCCAGCGGACGAGGGGGAGTTGTCTGAGTTGGTTTTGACGAGCTTGGGACGTTTTGGCAGTCCGGTAATTCGGTACCGGACGGGAGATTTGGTCCGTCCAACTTGGAACGATGACCAGCCGACTCGGTTTGTACTCTTGCAGGGCGGCGTGCTCGGTAGAACGGATGACATGCTGGTCATTCGCGGCGTGAATGTTTTCCCTACTTCGATCGAGCAGATCCTCAGGAGCTTTCCGGAGATCGTTGAATATCGGCTCACGGCACACAAACAGGGGGCGATGGATCGACTGCTTATTGAGGTGGAAGATCGGCTCAGCGAACCGGCTCGGGTGGAACAGGAGTTGCGTTTGCGACTCGGATTGCGGGTTGAAGTGCGAGAAGTTCCGCTGGGGAGCCTACCGCGATTTGAAGGTAAGGGCTCAAGGTTTATTGACCGTCGCTCGGAGGCTGTGAGGGACAGAGACTAATGAGTGAAAATTGGGTTCAAGAATGTCGCCGTCAATTTCCTGGTTTGAACCGGATGTTGGAGGGACAGCCTATGGTTTTTTTTGACGGCCCAGCTGGGACGCAGGTTCCCCAGCGAGTCATCGATGCGATCTCGCGTTATCTCACTCACAGTAACGCGAATCATGGCGGAAAATTTCTGACCAGCTGTGAGACCGACGAGATGCTTGCCGCGGCGAATCGCGCACTTGCTGATTTTGTCGGAGCGTCGGATCCCGGTGAAATTATTTGGGGTCAAAACATGACCTCATTGACGTTCGCCTTCTCGCGAGCACTATCGCGCGAGTGGGGACCGGGTGATGAGATAATCGTCACGGCGCTCGACCATGACGCCAACGTAGCGCCTTGGTTGTCAGCCGCGGAAGATCGGGGAGCAACCGTCCACTTTCTCGATTTCCATCGCGATGATTGCACGCTGGATCGAGAAGCCTACCGCAAGTTGTTGAACAAGCGGACAAAGCTGGTGGCGCTGGGCTGCGCCAGCAATGCGACTGGTGGCGTGAACCCCGTCGAGTCGATGATTGCCGAAGCCCATTCCGTTGGGGCGCAGGTGTTTCTCGATGCGGTTCACTACGGCCCCCATGCTTTGATCGACGTCCAGAAGTGGAAATGCGATTTTCTTGCTTGTTCGACCTACAAGTTTTTCGGACCACACTTGGGGGTCCTCTGGGGGCACCGAAGTGAGCTTGAACGATTGCGGCCTTATAAGGTCCGTCCTTGCAGCGAGGAATTGCCGTGGCGGTGGATGACCGGAACGCAAAGTCATGAGACGATCGCCGGCGCACTCGCCTGCGTAGATTATCTGGCGGATTTGGGGCGACGTGCGAGTGAAGATTGGCAACTGCCTCGGCGGGCGGCACTCGCCGAAGCGATGCGAGCGATCGAGGCTTACGAGAATCGGCTCGCTTGGCGACTAATCGAGGGCTTGCAGCGAATCGATGGAGTCAGGATCCGGGGCATTACCGAACCGGCTCGAGCCGCCGAGCGATTCTCAACCATTTCGTTTACCCACGAGAGAATTCCGGTTCCGCAGCTGAATCGCGAGCTGGCGGCTCGAGGGATTTGCGTCTGGGGCGGTCACTACTACGCCCTGGAGTTTGTACGCCGAATGGGCTTGGAGAAAGAGGGGATGATTCGCGTTGGGCTGCTGCACTACAACACCGAACAGGAAGTCGATCGCTTCTTACGGGAGTTGGCTGAAATCGTCGAGACCTCGCTGGTGGCTTGAGTATGGAAATGGTTCCTGTCGAACTGCGACGCACTGAGCAGCGAGAACTATGGATTCGCTGGAGTGATGGCATCGAACAGAAGATTCGCTTCGCCCAGTTGCGCAAAGCTTGCCCCTGCGCCACCTGCCGCGAGAAGGCGGCGGCTGAGCCCCCAAGGTCGACGACTCTGCTGCCGGTGATTTCAGCTGCTGAAGCGCAGCCGCTGCAGTTGACCTCGATGCATCCGGTCGGGAACTATGCCTACAACATCGCGTTCAGCGATGGCCATGACTCGGGGATCTATACCTTTGAGTATCTGCGGGAACTGGTTTGAGAACGCGGCGGGCAGGGCAGGGCGGTCGCGATTTTGATGCTGGGACTCATGGGACTTTTATGTGAAGAAGGTCTCGAAGTGGTGGACCATTTATTTTTGGAGTCGCCTGCCCTCTTTACTCTGACTTTCCTGTCAATCTCTGAGGTTTATCCGGTCTTTTCCGGAAGTCTAATCGCCTTGTGCCCGGTCTGGCTCCGCATATTCGTCACAGCTTAAGGGCGACTGGTCCAGCGATGTTGAACGGACGAAAACAAGATTACGTGTTACCCGGTAATTGGATGCCGGGATGGGAGTTCGCGTTTACCGACAAGGATGTCACAAAGTATGAGTTGGCTAGACCTTTCATACTTATTGATCGGCGTCTTTCTCTGTCTGATTGTCGTTGGGCAGATTGCTTTTTGGTCGAGCGATCTCTGGAAAACGGCTTGGCGTACCCGCCATGAGCTGAAGAACTGGCAGGCTGACAAACGGCGGGAACTCGACCTTCACCGCAGCGAGCAACAATCAAAAAGTTTGCCAGCCATCAGTCTCGGGCTTGGGGGACAGTGGAGTGGGTGGCGGCTGTTTCGGGTCGCTGAACTCAAGCAGGAGACGCCACTCAGTCGGTCTGTCTACTTGGTGCCCGCGGACGGTAAGCCGGTCGCTTCTTTTCTGCCTGGGCAGTACCTGACTTTAAGGTTTCAGTTGCCCGACCAAAAGCGACCAGTGGTGCGGTGTTACAGCCTTTCGACTTCGCCTGACCGGTTACCCTATCGAATCACTGTGAAGCAAGTCACTCCCACCGGTTTGCACTCGCCGGGTTCGGTGAGCGAATTTATCAACCAGCAACTACAAGTTGGGGAACTGGTCGAGGCCAAGCAACCGGCAGGCGATTTTACCTTCGCGGGGATAGGCACCAGACCAATTGTGATGTTGGCTGCAGGCGTTGGCATCACGCCGATTTACAGCATGCTTTGCAATCTGCTCACCCGCGGTCAACGCGGAGTGGAACAGACTCCGCTCATTCTTTTCCATGGCAATACGAATCGTCGCGAGCATTTATTTGCGCCTGAAATCGCTGAGCTTTCAGCGAATCATCCCCAGTTTGTCGTCGTTAATTGCTATTCGCAAGGCG
>JBJTQD010000002.1:0-1616 GCA_046075445.1 Planctomycetota bacterium | reverse complement strand
GCTACGGAATGAATTGTGGGATTTATCACCCTTACGCCGACGATCGCTTCGCAGCCTACCAAAACGGTGTGAGAAAATTGGCTGCGGCGGTCAAGGCGGCCGGCGCAGACTTGGTAATGGTCACGCCGCCGCTGTTTGATTCACTCCCCCTTCAAGACCGTGCTCTTCCGGCGACCGCCGATCGCTTTGACCGTCCCTTTCAGGGCTATGACCAGGTGCTCGACGTTTACGCTGCTTGGTTGGTTGCCGAGTCCGCCGCAGGAAATTGGCAAGTTGTCGATCTTCGCCCGAATTTGAAAAGCTTTCTCGCGAGCAAGCGGCAAGGCGATACGAATTTCACGTTTGCACCAGACGGTGTGCATTTGAGTCAGCAAGGGCATTGGCTGGTCGCGCGAGAGTTGCTGCGTCGTTTTGCTCCTGACGTGTTTGACCTCGAGGCGGAGGAATTCCCAAAAGCGGCAGGTGAAAAGGCCGATTTGCAGCCGCTGCTGGACGTAATTCGCAAGCGGCAACGGTTGTTGACCGACAGTTATCTCAACGCAATCGGCCACAAACGTCCCGGAATGGCCGCGGGGCTGGCTCCGTCCGAAGCTGAAAAGCAAGCAGCTGAGTTGGAGCAGCAGATCGTCGCCAGCCTCGCGAGCATTCGCGAGCAGTTGGCCGGCGATACTTCTACAGTCATGGTTTGCACCGACGCGGGGGCTGGGGCATATGAGGCTTTCCCTGACATTTGCCGGTTGGCGGATGGTCGCCTGTTCTGCGTGTTCTATGCAGGCTACGGCCATGTTGCCCTGCCGAACGACCGGCTGCCCAAAGGTGGACGGATTGCGGGTTGCTATTCTTCCGACGAAGGCAAAACATGGACCTCCGCGACCACGGTGTACGACGGTCCGGACGATGATCGCGACCCATCGATCGTCCAATTGTCAGACGGGCGTTTGCTCTGCACGTTTTTCTCGCTGCGAAAGTCTGACCAGCCTCCCGGTTACGAGGGGCTCGGCTCTTGGCTGATTGAGTCAGCGGATGGAGGTTCGACTTGGTCTGAGCCGCGGCAACTGTCGGCAACGCACTACTGCAGTTCGCCCATCAGAGTCCTCAGCAATGGGCGATTGATTCTGGGACTCTACGTGCAGAATAAGGATATCTCGCAAGGCTCGGTCATTTTCAGCGATGATGGCGGGCGAACTTGGCAACCGGAAGTCTTGATTGACAACGCCGGGATGAAGCTCGATGCGGAGACCGACATTATCGAGTTAAGAGATGGGACTTTGTTTGCCGCGCAGCGCCCCGAGATGGCCTCGGCCAAGTCTTCAGACCGCGGCGCGAGTTGGACAATCTCCAAGCCGATGGGCTTCGCCGGGCATTGTCCGTATTTCCTCCGCGCGGATTCAGGCGCAATCGTGCTCGCTTATCGCTTGCCGCAAACCAGCTTGCGATTCAGCCGCGATGAGGCCGAGACTTGGAGTGAGAACATAGTGGTTGACGATGTGGGCGGGGCTTATCCTTCGCTGGTCAACCTGAAAGATGGTTCGGTTTTGATTGTCTACTACGAAGAGGGGGCGGGGTCAAATATTCGAGCCCGTCGTTTTCAGATTGATGAGGCGGGCCTGAAATGG
>JBJTQD010000001.1:0-1023 GCA_046075445.1 Planctomycetota bacterium | reverse complement strand
CTGATTGGAGCCGAACCACTTTGCCAGTGGGACCGAATTTGGTCCAGGCAAAGACGCCTCTTTCGTCGGTTGTTCTAAGCAGCGTACCGCGAACGCCCTCCCAAGTATTGCCGTCGAGCCAGAGGTATTCTTGCTTGAGAGCACCCTGCGAGGTCTGAACTTTTCGACCAAGCGGATCAAATTTTTCGATGATGTCATCCTGATTGGGTTCGTCAATTCCCTGCGCGGAGAAGCTGGTTGTGACCGAGCGTGTTGAGTCGCTGAATTGAGCGCTTGTGATCAAATATTTTGGTTCATTGCTTCCTGCTTTACCTACCGGTTGCTCGACCCGCAGGACACGGTTAAGTGCGTCGTACTCGCGATAGGTCGCTTCGTACCGCCCGAACGTTCCGGCTGCCCCTGGCAGTTCCATCGACTCAGCCAGCAGTCTGCCGAACGAGTCAAAGCGGAACTGCCGGAGACTAGCCGGGATCCCGCCGTTCAGTTTGCGGATTTCGGTGATCAGTCCGTTGGAGTCTCGAGTGAAAAGTTCAGCGGAGGGCTCCAAAGGGCCCGACCAATCAGGGTCTGGAGAATCAATGCGAATAAGTTCACCGTTTCCGTTGTAGGCAAACTTGATGGCGCGAGCGGCACCATTAGTATCAGTTGTCGTTTCGCTAAGGGGCCGTCCCGAGAGGTCATAGGTCCAAGAGGCGGTTTGTCGCGCTCCACCTGCTTGCGGCGCGGGCGCTGTTGCCGAGAGGACTCGCCCCATCGCGTCGACACTGAGGTCAGTGCGGACTTCGACTAGCTTGGGGTCGTTTCCATACGGAACATCGCCGATGCTGATTCCGCCGGGCAATTGGAATTGGTGCAGCGTTGTGGGGAGATATTTCGAGGTAAGCCAAACCAAATTTTGGTTTTGATCATACCCGTACGATTCCCAGGCATCGTTCACGGAGGCGGGGGTGGGGGTGCCGAAGGGGTCGACAGTAGTGGTTCGCTTGTGGATCGGATTTAGATTCCGGTCGTAGTAGAACTCAA